>WGEM01000128.1 GCA_015492755.1 Gemmatimonadota bacterium
CCACCCACGGTCGTGTATGCCTCCAGCGGCACTCCCGGACGCGACTCCCGCCGAGATTCGCATATCCTGTCCGGCCGGCAGGTGGGATATGCGAATCCGGGGGCCGCGCGGCCCTCACCCGACCTACGGTCGCGTATGCACCGCATACCCGAAGGATACCCGAACCCGGCGCCAGGGCATGGCTCCGCCCCGTCACTTACATCCGCATCATGCAAGGGGTGCGGCCTTACGCGCAAGCGAATCGAGCGCCGTAGGAGAGGCGCGGATCACCCTCCGACCGGTTGGCACCACTGCGTGTTCCCACGCTCCGGGGGCACGCGAGCGCGTGCCTCCGGCGCGCCGCCACGAATCGGAATCCTTGTAGACGTGCGCGCGCGGGCGCATTCTACAGGACTCTCCCTCCGGCCCCCGCCTGTCCATGCACAAGCTCCGCTCGCTCATCGTCGAGATCCACCGGCGATCTCTGTGGCAGGTTCTGGGCGTCTTCCTCGCGGCGTCGTGGGGCGTGCTCCAGGTGGTGGAGGTGGTGGCTCAGAGCGCCGGGCTCCCGGACTGGACGCAGGGAATGGCCTTCGTCCTCCTCCTTTTGGGACTCCCGGTGGTCCTGGCCACCGCTTTCGTTCAGGAGGGGATCGGGGGCGCCGACGTCGCACCGGACCCCGCCGGAGGAGCCGAGGGGGGCCGTCCGCCCGACCCGGGGTCCACTCCGGCAAAGCGCCTCTTCACCTGGCGGAACGCCATCTTGGGCGGCCTGGGTGCCTTCACGCTCCTGGGCATCAGCCTGGTGGCGTATTTCGCCATGTGGGCCGCGGGCATCGGGCCGGTGGGCAACCTGGCGGCTCAGGGCGTCTTCGTGGAGGGCGAGCCGGTGGTGCTGGCGGAGTTCGGCAACACTTCCGACGACAGTTCGCTGGGGGGTATCGTCACGGAGGCGCTCCGTGTGGACCTGGCCTCCTCCCGCGCCCTCACGCTCCTCCCCTCGTCCCGCATTGACGAGGTGCTGGGCCTCATGGGCCGCGACCCCGCGGACGGGCTGCCGCCGGAGGTGGCGCGGGACGTGGCGGTCCGCGCCGGGGTGAAGGCAGTCATCGAGGGCACGGTGGGCTCGGCGGGCTCGGGCTACATCCTGGTGGCCACCCTCCGCGCCACGGATTCCGGCGATGCGCTCGCCACCTTCCGGCGCACCGCCCGCTCCGCCGGCGACGTCATCGACGCCATCGACGGGCTCAGCCAGGACATCCGCGAGAAGGCGGGCGAGTCGCTCCGCACCATCAAGGCCGAGCCGCCGCTGGACCGGGTCACAACGTCCTCGCTGGACGCGCTCCGCAGATACTCCGAGGCGGAGATGCTGGGCGAACAGGGAGAGTACCAGCGGGCAAAGGAACTGCTCCAGGAGGCGGTGGCGCTGGACCCGGGCTTCGCCATGGCGTGGCGGAAGCTGGCGGTGGTCATTCAGACGGCGGGCGGTGCGCCGGGCGAGGAGCAGGAAGCGGCCACCCGGGCCTACGAACTCCGCGACCGGCTCACCGAGCGTGAGCGCGGCAACGCGGTGGCCTACTACCACAACGCGGTCACCGGCGACCGGCCGGCGTGGATCGCCGCGTACGAGGCTCTGCTGGCCCGCTACCCCGATGACCCGCCGGCGCTGAACAACCTCGCCATCGCCTACGTGCAGCGCACCCGCCACGAAGAGGCGCTGGATCTCCTGGAGCGCGCCATCGGCGGCCCTGCGGAGTCGGCTCCGGCGCACGTGAACTACATCGCGGCGCTGGCGGATCTCGGGCGCGTGGACGAGGCGCGGGCGGCACTTCGGCGCATGGTGGAGCGGTACCCGCAGCGTGACGTCTGGAACCTCTGGTGCGCGTGGAAGGTGGAGAGCGCGGCAGGCGAAGCGGACCGCGCACACGAGCTGGCGCTGGAGCTCGCGCGGCATCCCGACGCGGCGCCCACCTGGCGCAGCTACGCCGAGGGTGTCCTGGCGGCCTTCTCCGACGCCGCGCGTGGCCGACTGGCGGAAGCTCGCCGGCACCGGCGCGCCGCCACCGCCACATCACGGAGCCTCGGCCACGTGCTGGACGTGGTGCGGGGGGCGGGGGGCGCGGCGGCGCTGGAGCGCATCGCCGCACGGGACCGCGACGCGGCCACCGCGCTCCTTGCGGAAGGCATCGCGTCCGACGCCTTCCGCGGCGTCCCACCAGTGGCTCGACCGTGGGAAGAGTTCGCCACGGAGCTCCTCCGGACGCGGGCGCTCCCTCAGGCGCGGGACTTCCTGGACCTCTGGGCGCGCGAGGGCGGCGTGGCGGCCGGCACCGCGCTGTCGGAAGCCAGGCTCGTGCTGGACGCGCTGTCGCGTCCCACGCCACAGGAAGCCATCGCGTCTCTGGAGGCGTTCCGGACGCAGACCAACTGCCCCCACTGCTGGAGCTGGACGCTGGCGGAACTCAATGAGGACGCGGGCGAACTCGAGCGTGCCGCCGAGCTCTACGCCGACGCCATGCAGACCGCTTCGTCGCCGCCGCACGAAACGGTGGTTCGCCGCGTCGTGGGCCACGAGCGTCTGGGCGACCTCTACGCCCGCCTGGGCGACCACGCGCGCGCCGCGGAGCATTACCGGACCTTCGCCGAGGCGTGGGCCGACGGCGACGCCGAGGTTCAGCCCCGCGTGCGGCGCACGCCGAGAAGACGAGGAGGAAGAGGAGGCCGACGAGGGCGTGACGGCCGGGAAGGCGCGGGGCCGCCG
>WGEM01000129.1 GCA_015492755.1 Gemmatimonadota bacterium
CGCCGCAGCCCCTCCGCCCCGCCCCACCTGGTCGGTGCGCGAGGACGTGAACCCCGTCTCCGACGCGGCCTCGGTGACGCTCGCCATCGCGTCGGCGGAGGGGGTGGCCGTGCGCATCACCTGCGCCCGCCACCTACCGGGGTGACGGCCGGCGGCTCCTCCGCGACTGGGAACGCGCCTCCTCGCTGGCGCTCCGCGCCGAGACCCGCTCCGGACCCGTCACCGCGGTCCTCCCCATGGAGAGCCTCCCCGCGGCGCTGGACCGCGCCGGGCGGGCGTGCGGCTGAAGCGCCCCTCTCATTCCTCCACCGGCTGGATCAGCTCCGGCCCTTCCTCGCTGGCCCGGTTCACCCGGGTGGACACCCTGCGCGCCTCCAGCCATCCGTCGGGCGCGGGACGGAGCCATCGCTCCAGCTCCTCGGGGTCCGCCTTCGGGTCCAGCCATACACCGTAGGCGTCCCCCGGCACGATGACGGGCATCCGATGGTGCACCGAACGCACGTCGGCGTTGGCGTCGGTGGTGAGGACGGCGTACGTGTGCAGCGGATCTCCCTCCCCCCGGGACCACGTCTGCCAGATACCGGCGAAGGCCATGAGGCCGCCGTCCCGCGGATGGAACCAGTAGGGCAGCTTCGCGCCCCCCTCCTTCTTCCACTCGTAGAAGCCGTCCGCAGGCACGAGACACCGGCGCCGCCTGAAGGCCTGCCGGAAGGCCGGCTTCGAGGCCACCGTCTCCGCCCGGGCGTTGACGAAGCCTCGCCCCACTTCCTCGGCCCACGGTGGGAGGAGGCCCCATCTCAGGAGCGCCGCCCGGCGACCTTCCCTGCCCTGAGCCACCACCGGCGCGTCCTGCCCCGGCGCGATGTTGTACCGGGGGTGCCACTGGAAGTCCGGCGGCGGCACGTCGAAGACCTCCACCAGCTCGTCTTCCGTCGCCGCCAGGGTGTAGCGTCCGCACACGGGGTCAGGCGTCCTCGTCCCGCAGCCGTCGGGGCGGCGGACCCCGCCGGAGGAAGCGCGTCTCATCGAAGCGGCGCCGGCGCACCACCAGGATGGCGCCCTCCTCCTTGACGCTCCGGAATCCCAGGAGATGGAAGAACTGGAGCGCATAGAGGCGCGCCACGCGGCGATCGATGACCAGCACGTCGGGGTCGTTCGGGTCCACCCGGACGCCCGGGAGCCAGCGCGCCACCCGGTCGGCCCGGATCTTTCGCAGCAGATACGAGAGCCGGAGCCAGAAGGGGCTGAAATCCCGCACCAGGAAGAAGCCGTCCTCCCCCTGTTCCTGGTAGAGGGGCATGAGGAGGATGGAGTCCTCCACCACCGCCACCTCCCCGCGGCAGTCCCGGGCGAGGACGGTTCCCCGCCGGATCCGGTCGAAGTTCCTGTAGCCCGGCATCATCCGGAAGCTGCAGTCCGGCGTCACGGGGTGGCGGTAGCGCATCTCCACGGCCCTGGGGAGCCCCCGCGCCTCCTCTTCCAGATAGGCCCGCCCACGTGCGGCCTCCGGCAGCGTCAGCCCGTCGAAGAGGGCCGTCGCCTCCAGCGCGATCCAGACCACCGCTTCGGCCCGGTCCACCGCCGCGGGCTCGTCGTGCTGGCCCGTCTCCACCGCCATGGACACCAGACCGTGCTCACCCAGGAAGGAGAGGAGCGTGCCCTCGATGAGTTCCTCCAGACCCAGCACCATGGGCACCGGCACGTGTTCGGCGAAGGCCCGGTTCGGCAGCGAGTCTCCGAAGGTGGAGAAGATGCCCCGCTCTCCCGAGGTGGTATGGAGATCCAGCACATAGACCGGACCGCGCGCTTCCGTGACGACGCGGTCCAGCGTCTCCAGGAGCTCCGCCTGCTCGCGGTCCTCTGGCCGCCCACCCAGCCGGCCGGTGGCGCGCAGGCGCTCCAGGCGCTGGTCCGTCCAGGCGCGGTTCAGGTCACGGTCCACGAACCGCCGCCCCTGGGCCAGCGCCGTGCGGTTCCCCACCAGCGCCACGAAGTCGCCGCGCATGCGCGACTCCCGGTCCGCCACCGCCTCCGTGACACGGCGGAGCGCATGGACCCCCGCCGGCTCGTTGCCGTGGAGTCCCCCGATGGCCACCAGGGTGGGGCCCGGCGCCGGCCCCCTCAGCCACCGGATGATGCGCTCCGGGCGTTCGTCGGCCGGCGCACCACTCCCGTCCCTCTCGAAGACGGCTCCATCCACGGCCGTGCGCCCCTCCGCCTCGCCGATGTCAGCCCCGCTCACCCAGTCGTTCCTCCAGAAGCTCGTACGCCACCGGCAGAAAGTCTCGTTCGCTCACGATGCCCACCAGCTTTCCGCCGTCCACCACGGGAAGGCACGACACCTTGTGGCGCCGCATGAGATCGATGGCCTCCAGCGTCGGCGTGTCGGGCCGGACCTTGACCGGGTCACGCTCCATGATCCGCTTCACCGGCGGCGGATCGTCGGTGGCGGGATCGTATCCGTCGGCCATGAGCCGCAGGACCGATCGGTAGGAGACGAGTCCCACCAGATTGTGGTCGTCGTCCTCCACCAGGACGTGTCGGATCTGTTTCCGATCCATCAGGAACGCCACCATGCTTACCAGCTCGTCCTCGTGCACCGTAAAGAGCGACGTGGTCATGAACTGCTCCACCCGCGCGTAGTTCAGGCGCCAGCCGCCGGCATCCCGGAGTTCCGCAAGGGGCCACTCATGCACCGGCGCGCCCTCTTCCTGGCGCCGCACGGTGGCCGCCGTGAGTGCCGCCATCTGCTCGGCGCGGGTCCCCTTGTCACGCATGCGGGCCAGCGACTCGATCATCCATCGCGCTCCGGTGCGGCCCCGCTCCACCCGCTGGCGCACCACCTCCAGGCAGGCCTCGGCGTCACCACCGTCCACGCCCGCCGCCGCCAGACCCTCCCGCGCCAGCGGGATGAGTTCGCTCACGAGGAGTTCGCGCGCGCTGTGGGCCTCCCCGTCCAGCCAGTGAAAACCCGCGCGCAGCGGGCTGCGCGCGGCGGCGAGGAAGTTCGCCTTCGCCTCCTCGAAGTCAATCGCGGCGGCGACGTCTCCGTGGCGCCCCACGATCCCCAGCACGGCACCGACCCAGAGCGCCGCGTTGGCCACCTCGTCCAGCACCGAAGGCCCCGAGGGGAGGAATCGGCACTCGATGCGCAGGTGTGGCCGGCCGTCCCCGACGCCGTAGCACGGACGGTTCCATCGGTAGACGGTGCTGTTGTTGAGCTGAAGCGCCGCCAGCTTGGGCACGCCGCCGGCGGCGAGCACCTCCAGCGGATCCTCGTCCACCTCCATGGTGAGGAGGATGCGGAAGCGCGCGAGGTCCTCCTGGAAGAGTTCCGTGACGCTGCGCTCCACCCAGGCGTCGCCGAAGCGTACCCGCGGCGCCAGCTCCCGCATGTGCACCTGACCGCGCCGGGTATCCACCGACTGCTGGAAGAGCGCGATCCGCGTCTCGCTCCAGAGCTGGCGGCCGAAGAGGAGCGGTGAATTCACCGCCGCCGCGAGCACCGGTCCCGCCGCGAGCTGCGCCGCGTTGTACACGGCGGCGAACTCGTCCGGTTCTACCTGCAAGTGCACCTGGCAACTGGTGTTACATGCCTCCAGCATGACCGAGTCGTGCTGAATGAGAAGCTCGTCGGACCCCTCGATGTGGAGCCGCTGCGGCTCACCCGATCGGGCCTCCATGAGCGCCTCGTTCAGCGCGTAGTACCGCGCCTTGGGTGTGATGTTGTCGAGGCTCAGATCCGACTTCACCAGCGTGGGGAGGATCCCCGTGAGGACGACCCGCGCGTCCACCTCACCGGCGGCGGCGCGCACCTCCGCAAGCACCTCGTCGACTCGCGCGCGCAGGCGCCCGAAGCACGCGCCGCCAAGCTCCAGCGGTTCCAGGTTGGCTTCGAAGTTGAAGAGCGCCAGTTCCGTGGTGTAGGGTCCCGAGAGGCGCTCCAGAACCTCCAACGCCACAGGAGCGGGGCGCCACCCCTCGTTGACGAAGAACATCTCCTGCTCGAGGCCGATGCGGCGCACCCCGGTCTCGAACATGCCGCGCCGCAGCATCCGCTCCAGAGCCTGAAGATCCCGCAGGAGCGCCTTGGTGAAGGCTCGGCGTGCCTCGGGCGTGCGCTCCGCTCCGGAGATGTCTTTTCCCACCGCCTACTCCACGAACACGGCGATCTCGTCCAATGACTTCTTTCGGATTACCGGCACCTTGGCATCAGAAGCAGGGTATCCGCAGACGAGGATGAGGAAGGGGCGCTCATATTCCGGGCGTTCCAGGATTTCGTTTAGAAAGTTCATGGGCGACGGAGTGTGCGTGAGCGTCGCCAGCCCGGCGTGGTGAAGCGCCGTGATGAGCATCCCCGTGGCGATGCCCACCGACTCGTTCACGTAGTAGTTCTTCGCCTTCCGCCCGTCGCGGAGCGGCTGGTAGCGTTCGGCGAAGATGACGATGAGCCACGGCGCATGCTCCAGGAAGGGCTTGTGCTCGTCGGTGCCCAGGTGCTCCAGTGCTTCCAGCCATTCTTTCGGAGCCTTCTCCCGGTAGAAGGCGCGCTCCTCTTCTTCCGCGCGCCTGCGGACCTCCGCCTTGATACGGGGATCCCCCACCACGACGAATTTCCACGGCTGCCGGTTGGCGCCATTGGGCGCGGTCCCGGCGGCCAGGATGCACCGCTCGATGACCGCCCGGGGCACCGGCTCGTCGGAGAAGTCCCGTACGGTCCGTCGGCGACGCATCTCCTGGAGGAAGTCCTCCGCCCGGCGGAGCATCTCATCCTCCGGGAGGCGACGGAAGCTCAGAGGCTCGAATCTGGCCTTCGTCATGCCCGCCCGCCCCTCAACGGATGATCCGGTTGTAGACGTCCACGTACGAGCGGGCATCGGCGGCGCGCCGGAGGACCTCGGAGGGGTCTCGCCCGGTGCTCTGAGCGATGACCCGCACGTTCACCAGCGCAACGATCTCCTCATCGCTGAGGGGGAGTGCGGACCACTGCGTGGGCGACGTCTCCCTGAAGCGGGCGTAGAGCGCCTCCAGGGGCCCCGCCGGAGCTCCCGCCCGGAGGGGTACGTAGAACACATCCGCGCCCACACGGTAGCGCGCCGCCAGATCGGACCACGACGCGCCGCGGCGCCGGAGCGCCACCAACGCCTCCGGCGACACGCCGGCACGCGACGCCACGAAGAGCGCCACCGGGATTTCCTCGGCGAGGAGCCGCCAGTCGTGGAGGATCTCCACCTCCGACTCGGGAAGCCGGAAGTACTCCGCCACGGCGCGGAAATAGGCGTCGACACCCGGCTCGGGCTGCTGTCCTCTCAGGGGGACAGCCGCGGCACCCAGAATCGCCATGGCACCGAGAACTGTGGTGATGCGCCTCACGTCACCTCCCCGATGGAGTCTCCGTCGGATACGCAATCTCGGCCTACGGTGCGGCGGGGGCCAGGCCTCGCCCTCCCTGCCGATGTGGCAGGACTCATGAACCGTGACTCCGGCACGAGACTTGTAACGTAGGGGGAGGTGTGGCAGCGGTGCGGACCGGGAACGCGGGAGGACCCTCATGGACGGGCGAGACGACTACGGCAGGGGCGGTGGTCGGTGGCACGCCGCCGAAGCACGACTGCGCGAAGCGCCGGTGTACGACTTCACCGGCCTCCGGCGCCCGGACTTTCACGATCTCTCCCTGATCCTCACGGCACGTCTGGCGGAGCCGGCGGAGTGCGTGTGGGTGCGGGCGCTGGACGAGCGCACGGCGCAGGTGCTCCGGGCGTTGCGGCTGAACCACCTCTTCCGGCTCCTACCCACCTCCGACACCGTCAACTGACGGCGAGGGGGTCGCCGCGCGCGCCAGAACGCGTTCAACCTTCCGCTGCGCGGCACGCAACGGAGATTCCCCTCGCTCCGCGGCGTCGGTGAAGATCCGGCGGAGCATGTCGCCGATACCCGCCACGCGGCGCTCCAGTGTCTCCGGCTCACGCTCCCCCAGGTGCATGAGCCCGAAGGCCATGGCGCCTCCGGCGTTGATGACGAAGTCCGGCGCGTAGAGAATGCCCCGCTGCATCAAACGCTCGGCATCGGCGTCGGATTCGAGCTGGTTGTTGGCGGATCCCGCCACCACCGAACACTCCAGCAGCGGGATGGTCTCCGGATTGAGGATGGCACCGACGGCGCAGGGGGCGTAGACGTCACACGGGTACCCGTAGACCTCCTCGGCCTTCACCACGCGGCCGCCGATCTCCACCGAGAGGGCGAAGGCCCGATCGGCGTCCACGTCCGCCAGCACCACCTCACCTCCCGCCGCCGCCACCATGCGGGCGAGTGGGCGTCCCACATCGCCCACGCCCTGCACCAGTACCGTCCGCCCCGTGAGCTCATCGGAGCCGTAGACGTGCTCCAGCGCCGCCTTCATCCCCTCGAACACGCCCAGCGCCGTGAAGGGACCGGGATCCACCGGCCCGTCCTGCACGCCGTGCATCTGCACCACGTGCGACGTGACGGAGGCGATCTCCGCCATGTCGTCCGGCGTGGTGCCCAGGTCCTCGCCGGTGCCGTAGGCTCCGCGGAGCCGCTCCAGGAGCGCGCCGAAGCGGTGCAGCAGGCCTCGCCGCTCCTCACCCTCCAGCGGCCGGGGCACGGCCAGCACCGATTTCCCTCCACCGAAGGGGAGTTCGATGGCGGCCCACTTGTAGGTCATGCCCCTGGCCAGGCGGAGCGCGTCCCTCAGGCCCTCTTCCGGCCTCGGATAGACCATCATCCGGCAGCCGCCGGCGGCAGGGCCCAGCGTGTCGTCGTGGATGGCCACGAAGATCCACGTGCCGGTGGGCTGGTCGTAGTTCACCACCACCGACCGGCCGTCCCAGCCCTGGATCAGCTCCAGGAAGGATTCGCCTCCGAAGGCCATCGGCTCGTCTCCTCAGCGGCCCGTGACGATCTGCTCGTAACTCTCCGGGTCCCACTGCGGCCGGGCATCGGCGTCGGCCACCTCCAACCCCAGATAGAAAAGGAGCTTCGCCACCCGGGACGCCTTCTCCGCATCGATCTTCTCGGGTTCGTCGGAGGGCCGGTGATAGTCCTCGTGCGTCCCGTTGAAGAAGAAGAGGATGGGCACGCCCTTCCGGGCGAAGTTGAAGTGGTCGGAGCGGAAGTAGAAACGCTCCTCCGGCCAGAGGTCGTCGATGGCCGTCATGTTGAGCTCGGGGTGCGCGGCGTTCACGCGCGCCAGCGTCTCGCCCAGATCCGAGTGCTCCTTCCCGATGGCCACGATGGTATCGGGCCAGTTCCGGCCCACCATATCGGCGTTGAGGTTCGCCACGATGTTCTCGACGGGCACCGTGGGGTGTTCCGCGTACCACTCCGAGCCCCAGAGTCCCTTCTCCTCTCCGCTCACTAGAAGAAAGATCATGGAGCGGCGGGGCGCCTCCGGAAGCGCAGCCATAGCTTCCGCCACCTCCACCACCGCCGTGGTGCCGGAGGCGTCGTCGTCGGCGCCGTTGTAGATGCTGTCGCCCCGCTCATCGGGGCTGCCGATGCCCACGTGATCCATGTGGGCGGAGTAGACGACGTACTCGTCACGGAGCGCCGGATCGCTCCCGCGCAGCACGCCCACCACGTTGGGGGCCATGACCTCCTCCTCGTCCACCGTGAGGCTGAGCTCCACCTCCACACCCGGAACCTCCCGGACTTCCACCTCCGCGTCGGCGCGGGCCTGAAGCGGAATGAGGTTCACGCCCGCCGCCTCCAACGCCGGCGCCAGGGCGGAGGCGCGCACCTGGAGGAAGGGGGCGGGCGTGAACCTCATTCCGCTTCAGGCCCGCGCCGACGCGGAGGTGGAAGTCCGGGAGGTTCCGGGTGTGGAGGTGGCTGTCTCTTATA
>WGEM01000130.1 GCA_015492755.1 Gemmatimonadota bacterium
CTTCAGGAGCGCTACAGCGAGTACTATGCGGGGCACGTCGTCCAGGTCTCGGTGGAGCTGAGCGTTTCCGTCACCGGCGCCGTGGGGCGCCCTGGACAGTTCTTCGTGTCCCCGACCACCACCGTGGTGGGTGCCATCGCACAGGCCGGAGGGATGCTCCCGGAGCTTACCGCGCCGGGCCTCAACAACCTTCCCGCCGATCAGGCTCGCGTCCGGCTGGTTCGGGACGGCCGGACTACGATCCTCAACCTCCGCCCCGACGAGGTGCGTCCCGAGATCCTCCAGATGCCGGTGCAGTCGGGAGACTGGATCCACGTGCCCAATCAGGCGCGCTCGCGGGTGCGGGACGAGCTTCAGTTCTGGGGTGGAATCCTCTCGTTCGTCACCAACCTGGTCGCCATCATTGTCCTGGTGAGTCGCTGACGTTCCCCCATGTACCACGGTGCCCAGTACGGCTGGATCGAGGTCATTTCGGGTGTGATGTTCAGCGGGAAGTCCGAAGAACTCCTGCGGCGCGTGCGACGCGCCCTCATCGCCCGTAAGAAGGTCCAGGTCTTCAAGTCCCACCTGGATGACCGCTACGGTGGGGTCTTCCGGGTAAGCTCCCACGACGGTGCCGCCTTCGACGCCCATCCGGTGCACGCCTCGGTGCAGATCGCGGAGCTGGTGCGCCTGGACACGGACGTGGTGGCCATCGATGAGGCTCAGTTCCTCGACGACGGGATCGTGCGCGTGGCCAACGACCTGGCAGACCGGGGGGTGCGGGTGATCGTGGCCGGCACGGACATGGACTTCCGTGGAGAGCCCTTCGGCCCCATGCCCCTCCTCCTGGCGGTGGCGGAGCGTGTGGACAAGCTCCACGCCATCTGCGTGCGGTGCGGCGACCTGGCCACCCGGAACCAGCGGCTCATCGACGGCCGGCCGGCGCCTGCGGAAGGCCCCACCATCCAGGTGGGGGGCGCGGAGTCGTACGAGGCCCGCTGCCGCCGGTGCCACGAGGTGCCCCACGTCGACCGGGCTCAGACGGAACTCACCATGGGGGAGGGCAGCCGCGCCTGACCGCGCACCCCTCGGGAGCGGGTCCCGAACCGCCATCGCGGCGCCCGTACCCCTCCGCGATACTGGGCGCATGCGTGAGCCCACCCACACCTGTGTCTCCGTTCCCGTCCCGGGCCTGGTGGCGGAGGCGGGCGCGCTTCTCGACGAGCAATCCAGCCCCGCGTTCCCGGAGGTCTTCCGCGCGCTGACACGGGACTCGTGGAGCCTCCGGACCGCGGTCACCCGGGTCCGGCTCAGCACTCTGGGACTGGGCCCCGAAGACCTTCGGTCCGTGGGGAGCTTTCGGGTTCTCCTTGCGGAGGCGTCGGCGCTCACGCTGGGTGCCGAAGCCCGGGGGCTGGCCCACGACCACCGCAGGGCGGCCACGCTGGACCACCTCCTGGAGATGATGGAGGCGGGGACGCTTCAGGTCCGTGCCGCGCCCCTGGCCGGCTGGTCGCCCGATTTCACCGTCTTCGAGAGCGAGCAGGGACCCCGGGCCGTTCTGGTGGGCGCGCACTGGTTCGAGCGACCCTTCGCCGCCCGCGGGCCGGCGCTGGCCACGCTCCTGGGCGCCGACGCGGCCCGCCGCGCGGCGGCCCGGCACGAGGAAACCTGGCAACGTGCCCACGATATCGGGCCGGCGCTGTGGAGTGTTCTGGCACGTGCACGGCGCCGACCCGGCCGCCGCTCATCCGGGGACGGGCCGAGCCCTCAGCCAGCCCCACCGCCCGGTTGACACCCTCCCTCAAGGGATCTTTATTTTTCGTCTGCCGTGCACGGGACCTCCCTTCCGAGCACGAGCCGATCCGGCGTAGCTCAGTTGGTAGAGCAGGTGGCTGTTAACCACCGGGTCACAGGTTCGAGTCCTGTCGCCGGAGTACCCGCTCCGTCCTTTCGGTATGCGCCCCCGGACCGCCCGCTGGGCGATCCGGGGGCGCCTTTTTGGTTCGTCGGTGGCGGTGGTGCGTGCGCGACCCCACGGGACGACACGGACCGGAGAGCGGGCGATGGTGGGGCCGAGGGTGGGCCGTAGGGCCTGCCGGTGATTGCGATCCGACGTTCCGCCCCGCCGTTCGCCCGGCCGACCCTACGGCTCCGTCGCTTCGCTTCCCTCACCGGGGCGGGCTGCTGCGCCGCCCCCCCGCCACGAGTCGTCCTCGGGATCGCCGACCCGCATGGGGCCCACCTGCTGCTGACAGAGGTGGGACACTGTCGCGGGAGCCGAGGCGGTACCTCGGCCGAGGTGTGGGCTCGATGCGCCGCACGGCAGCAGAGATGGTCGTGCGAGCCACATCGTGGTGGGTCGGTTCGGAGGGCGACCCCACACGGGGCGCACGGGGACTGCTTCCAGCCCCACGACGCGCAACGGCGAAACCCCTCGGACGACACATGGCTGATTTCCGGTGGAGAGCTGCAGTGAACCTCGCCGGAAGGGCGAGCCTCCCCTTCCGGTGGCTCGCACGGTGCGACCGGGAGCGCATGCGTCGCCGTACGTGTGGTGACGTAATCTCCGGAGGAGATGACGTAGCGTACGTAGTAGGGATTACGTAGTACGCATCGTGGCAGGTGCGCCGGGCAGGAGTTCCGGCGGCCTATCGGTCGGTCCGACCGAGTTTTACGCTATTCTGACAGGCGATCTGCGATCCAGAGGGTACGGTAGACCGCCGTGCCGACGGTGCCGGCGGCCACCAGCCCGATGATGGTGAGGAGCATGGCGCCCTCCGGTACGTCCAGCGCACGGGTCACACTGGGATCCAGAACGCCGCCGAACCCGACGAGGAGCAGTCGCTCGGCGCGCTGCATGACCCCCTTCTTGCAGACCACCCCCACGCTCTCCCCGCGGGCGCGGGCGTAGGACACCAGGAGGGATCCGCCCAGTGCCGAGGCGGCAAGAACCACACCGGGCATGTGGGTGCGGAAGAGCGCCACCAGCCCCACGAACGCCGCCACTTCGGCGAAGCGGTCCAGCGTCGAGTCCAGGAAGGCGCCCCTCGCCGAGGCCAGCCCACGCGCGCGGGCCACACGGCCGTCGAAGACGTCCGCCACGCCACCAAGGAGCACACACCATCCGCCCGTCACCAGATGTCCTCCGGCGAAGGCCACACCGGCGGCCACGCCGAAGAGGACGCCACCGACATTGAACACGGTGGGCGAGAGACCGAGCGCAATGAAGAGACGGTCGAGGGGCGTGATGACCCAGTAGAACCACCGGCGTACGAAGGCGCCGAGCACGAAGTCGCCCCGGTCGGGAACCTCCAGGGGATCTTCGGTGGTGTGGAGCCCGAGGGCCCGGAACACGCCCATGGAGAGGAGGGCGAGCGCAAGGATGGAGAGAAAGACGAGAAGGTCGGGCCTCACGGAGTATGCTCCCGGTCGGAGAGGGGAGTTGCGGCTTCGGTGACCGCACGGCGGCGCCGGGCACGGATGAGGAAGCGCACCGCCCTGGGCCAGAGAAAGATGAGGGGCAGGCGCTCCTCCCAGCGAGTGAGCCGGATCCGCTCGCCGGAATGTCGTTCCGCCTTACGCACGACGTACGGGAGCCAGTTGTCGAACGTCACCACGTACTTGAACCACCGGAGCGTCGCCCGCGTCTTCGAGCGAAGGAAGTAGGCGCGGACGCGGACGCGCTCCAGAAGGGATGGGCGGCGCGCCAGCCGGTACCGGTCACCGTCGCGCGTCAGGAGGCCGGCGGCTACGGCCTCTTCGAGCACCGGTTCCAGGGTCTTCTGGAAGTGCTCTGCCTGCAGGAGAAAGATCTGGTGCGCTCGAGAGCCGGCCTCCGGCCGCACTTCCGACGCATAACAGACCTCGAGGATGCGCCGGCCCAGCGTGTGCGCATCGAAGGGACCGTGCAGGAACGGCGCCATCCACCGGAGGACGTCGCGGCGGCCGAGCTGCAGGACGTTCTCCAGCCACGCCTCGTCCCCACCGTGGCGGGCGTAGACCACCGCCACCCGCTGCAGCAGGCGAGCCACCAGAAAGTGATCCCTCCGGCGGGGACCCATGGCCCGCTCCAGGTGCACCCGACTCACCACCACGCACTTGGCGATGGCCCCTCCCCGTGCCTCCTCGGGGATGTAGGCGATCACGTTCGGCGGCAGGACGTGGGCCAGCAGCGAAAGGAGCCATGGAGGGCGACGCGTGGCGCCCACGGCGCGAAGACAGCGGTAGAAGGGGGTGTAGGCATCCACCACCACCACGAAGTCATACGCGCTGTGACGGTCCGCGCCGGCCCCCAGGAGTCGCGAACCGTACAGGAGGATGGCGCCGACGCTCGAACCCCCGACTTCCGCCAGGTCCCGGGCGAGGCGGCGTGCTTCCGGACCGATGCCCCGTTCCGTCATGCGGACACGGCGGTGCGCATGCGCGCCAGCTCGTCCACCATCTGCCGGCGCACCTCCTGGATGAAGGGTTCGGGGTCCGCCTTCGGGTCGCTCCAATCGAAGGACCCCACGTACGAGAGTGAGCCCTGCACCCCCGCGGGGTTGCGCAGAAGGTTCTTGAACTTCGCATGGCGCCAGAATCCGTCCGCCACCAGCACGTGCACCGTCCAGGGGCGCGCCCTGAGGATGAGCCCGAGCCCCCGCGTCCGAAACGGCCCGATCTCACCGTCCTTCGTCCTCGTCCCCTCCGGGAAGATGGCCAGGGGCACTTCGGAGTCCCTGGCCGCCCTCCGGAGCTCGGAGAGCATGCGCCGGGCCTCCCGAGGATTTGCCGCAGGGTCCACGGACGGGTATTGATAGAGCCTTGTGATCTGCGAGATTAGCGGAATCCAGCGGGTGTAGCGACGTCGCGTGACGATCCTCGGATATCCGTCGGGCACCGCCCGGACCACCAGCGGGATGTCGAAGATGGACTGGTGGTTCATGAGGATGAGGTGGCCCGGCCGGCAGGGCAGGGCAGGAGAGGGGGGGAAGGACGCTCCCCCGATGATCTCGAGGGGTCGCAGGACGAAACGGGCCATGAACTGGATGAAGGCCGTCAGGATCTTCGGACGACGACGACCATCGAGTCTCGCCCATGGCCCGATGATGAAGCGGAGGAGCGGATCCGCCACGAGCAGGCCGCAACAGATCATGGTGATGGCGAGGTAACCTCGGAGC
>WGEM01000131.1 GCA_015492755.1 Gemmatimonadota bacterium
CAGGTCCCCTGGAAGGTGTTGTGGCCCGCCGCCAGGAAGTCCGCCAGGACGCCGGGCCAGGTGGCGGAGGAAGTGCTGGAGCGGGCGGTGCGCGAGATCCTCCCGGTAGCGGCGCGTGTGGACCATCCGCGCTTCTTCGCCTTCGTGCCCTCCTCCGCCACCTGGCCCGGCGTCCTGGCGGACTTCCTGGCGGCGGGCCACAACACCTTCCAGGGGACCTGGCTGGGCTCGGCGGGCCCCAGCCAGCTGGAGCTGGTGGTGCTGGACTGGTTCCGGCAGTGGATCGGATACCCCGAGGGCGCCGGGGGGCTCTTCACCAGCGGAGGCTCCGCCGCGAGCCTCGACGCCTTCGTGGCGGCGCGGGAGGCGGCGGGCCACCCCGAGGCCATGAGCGTCTACATGAGCGACCAGAGTCACACCGCGCTGCTGCGCGCCGCCCGCATCGTGGGCGTCCGCCCGGAACACGTGCGCACGGTGCCGTCGGGCGAGGACTTCCGCATCGACCTGGACGCGCTCCGGCGGATGATGGCGGAGGACCGGGCCCGCGGGCTCGTGCCCATTGCCGTGTGCGGCAACGGCGGTGCCACCAACACCGGCGCGGTGGATCCCCTGGACGCCCTGGCGGAGCTGGCGGAGGAGGAGGGGGTGTGGTTCCACGTGGATGCGGCCTACGGGGGGTTCGCCGTTCTGGTGGACGAGGTCCGGCCGCTCTTCCGCGGGCTGGAGCGCGCCGACTCCGTGGCCATGGACGCCCACAAGTGGCTCTTCCAGCCCTTCGAGGCGGGATGCCTCATGGTGCGGGACGTGCGCACGCTGGAGCGCGCCTTCAGCGTCCGGCCGGAGTACCTCCAGGACGCCGACTGGGGCACCGACCACCCCAACTTCGCCGATCGGGGTCTCCAGCTCAGCCGCTCGTTCCGGGCCCTCAAGGTCTGGATGTCCATCCAGACCTTCGGGCTGGCGGCGTTTCGTGAGGCGGTGGGTCGGGGGATCGAGCTGGCCCGGCGCGCCGAGGAGTACATCCGCGCCAGCCCGGCGCTCCGGCTGGAATCGCCCGCCTCGCTGGGCGTGGTGTGTTTCCGTGCGGTGCCCGGCGCCCCGGCGGAAGAAGCCGACTGGGAGCGGCTGAACGAACGCGTGCAGGAGCGCGTCATCGCCGACGGTGTGGCCATGATGTCATCCACCCGCCTGCGGGGGCGCTACAGCCTCCGCCTCTGCATCCTCAACCACACCAGCACGTGGGACGACGTCCGTCGAACACTGGCAGCCGTCGAGCGCCTCGCCGCCGAGGAGCGCGCGGGGGCCGGAGGCGGGCCGGCGTGAGCCCCGCATCCTTCGGCCCACCTCACGACCCCCCGCGGCCGGCGGCGGCGCGCCTCGCCCCCGCAGCGCTCTGGGGCATGATGCTGGGTGTGGTGGCGCTGTACGCGCTCCTGCGCTACGCGCTGGGGCTTGCCGGGGCCGACGCGGTGACACTCACGGTGCTGCTGGGGGTGGTCCCGGCGCTCACGCTTGCGCAGGCGCCGCTCCTGGACGAGCTGGAGATCCGGCGGGTGCCGGCGTACTGGAGTTCCGCACTGGCGCTCTGGATCATCGGGACCGCCGCCTGGGCGGTGGGGACCCGCACCGGTGGGGCCGACGCCGTGGGTCTCCGGGCGATGGGCCCGGGGTCCATGGTGAGCTGGACGGTGGTCCTCACCGCCGGTGGTCTCGGCATCATCGAGCTCTTCCGGCGCATCGGCCTGGCGCTGGGCCTCACCGAGAGCCGCACGCTCCTGGCCCTCATGCCTCGGACCCCGGAGGAGCGGGGCGCGTTCGTCGTCCTCTCCTTGGCGGCGGGCGTCGGGGAGGAGGTGGCGTACCGCGGATATGCGCTGGGCGTGCTCGTCCCCGTCATCGGCGCGCCGGTGGCGGTGGCCGTCACGTCGGTGGTCTTCGGCCTCATGCACCTCTACCAGGGCCGTCTGGGTGTCGTACGGACCACGCTCATGGGTGCCATGATGGCGTGGGGGTTCCTGGCGTCGGGAAGCCTGCTGCCGGTGATGGCGGCGCACGTGCTCATCGACGTCCTGGCGGGTATCGTTCTGGCGCAGCGACTCCTCCTCCCGCCGCCCACCCCTGTCGACGGCCCCGCGCCGTACCGGGACGATCCATGGAAATCGACCTAGCGGTACTCGCCGACGCCGCCACCATCGACGCGTCGGGCAAGCTCAACATCCTCGGCATCTTCGACCGCATCGGGGCGCACAGCTTCCCGGTGCGCCACCCTCACCTGTCGCTGGTGTTGCGCATCTGCGCGGGACTGAACGAGACGGGTCGCCACGACGTGGGGATCCGCCTGCGGGCGCCCGGCGGTGAAGACCTCCTGGAGCTGAACGGAGAGATGCACGTGGGGCCGGGTCCGGCGCACTCCGCCGGGATGGTCCGCATCCCCCACGTGCTCAACCTCGACGGAATCGTCTTTCCCGGACCGGGCGCGTACACCTTCGAGGTGGCGGTGGATGGCGAGCACCACGTGTCGCTCCCGCTCACCGTGTACGGCCCGGAAGCGGGACATCAGGCGTAGGAGGCCGCGACAGAACCGGGAACCGACGCGGCCCGCCGACGCTTGCAGAAACCCGCGCGGGGGTCGATAAGTAGATAAGGGTTGGAGCGCTCGGTCCGAAGGAGGCCGGTGCGCCGCCGCAACGGAGTCCACCGTGATCCTGCACGTCTCGTTCGAAGAGCTCTCGGCGCTGAGGTCCGGCGCCGAAGTGGTGCTTGCCGAAGACGCTTCGCCGGGTGGCGGTGTGATGGCACCCTCCGAGACCCGGGCGAAGGTGGAGGCGCTGCTGCCGCGGCTCACCGGCGACCTGGGCGTGTCCACCCTTGCCGAGCTGAAGGCGGTACGCGGAGCGGTGGCCGCCATCGTGGAACGGCGGCGCCACCGCATGGAGGAGCGGGTCCTCCTGGCCCACCCCGCCGACGAGGATGCGGTCACCGCGTAC
>WGEM01000132.1 GCA_015492755.1 Gemmatimonadota bacterium
ACTGGGAGCCGTGCTCCGACTCCGTCTCCCACACCAACCGAACGGCCCGCTCCCGCGTCTCCGGGGAGTACTTCATTACCCTTTTCATGACCCCAACCTCTCAACTGTTGAGGTCTCCGGCAAACCCGGGGCGGTTCAGCAGGACCATGACATGGAAGATTGTGGGTTGGGCGCGGCACGGCCCCGCCTCCGTCGTTGGCGCTCCTGGACGTAGCTTGGGCTACGCCGTCGTCACGCCGTCTAGGATTCGGGGCCGTGGCACGCCCAACGCGGCCCGCTCTCTTACTCGGACAGGCTCCTAGGATTCGGGGCCGTGGCACGCCCAACGCGGCCCGCTCTCTTACTCGGACAGGCTCCTAGCCTCGCTTGCCATTCGCGTTCCGCGGGGCGTAGCCTCATGGATGTGCCGATGGCCGGCGATGCCGGCGCCACACCCTGCCCCCATTGCGGAGAACGTCGCCTCCATGACCTCGCGGCCGGACCGCCTCGCACGCCTGGCCCTGGAGGGCCTCGACCAGCCGGTTGCCGTGCTGGACCCGGAAGGCACATACCTCTATGTCACGCCGGCATACGCGGCGGTGCTCGGCCTGCCCGAGGACGCCCTCCCCGGCACGGCGGCGGCGGCCCACGGCCCCGAGGCGCTGGCGGCGGCTGTTCGGACCGCCGCCACGGGACGTGAACACGCGCGCGCCACCCTCACCCTGGAGCCCCCCACCGGAGGCGGTGCCGCGCGCTCCCTGGACGTCGAGGTCACCCCCGTCGAGATGGACGGCGCGCGGGTCCTGCTGGCGCGGATCTCCGACGTGCCCCCACAGCCGGCCGACGTCCTCCGATCCCTTTCGCTCCTGGAAGCCACGCTGGAGTCCACCGCCGACGGGCTCCTCATCGTGGACCGAGAGGGCAGGATCGCCCGCTACAACCGGCGCTTTGCGCGGATGTGGGGCCTCAGCGAGCAGGTGCTGGCGTCCCGGGACGACGAGACCGCGCTGGCAGAGGCGATGCGGAAGGTGAAGGATCCGGAGCGCTTCCTCGAGCGCGTACGGGAACTCTATGCCCAGCCGGAGGCCACCTCGTTCGACACCTTCGAGCTCACGGACGGGCGGGTCTTCGAACGGTACTCGCGACCTCAGCGGGTGGGTGACGAGATCGTGGGCCGGGTCTGGAGCTTCCGGGACGTGACCATGCGCGCCCGCGCCGAGGAGGCGCTCCGCGAGAGCGAGGCCCGTTATCGCCGTCTCTTCGAGGACTCGCGCCACGCCATCTACCTCACCACGGTGGACGGACGATTCGTGGATGTGAATCCCGCCGCGCGGGCCCTCTTCGGACTCACCGAAGAGACCGACTTCAAGCACCTCAACGCGCGGGACTTCTACGTCGACCCCACGGAGCGTGACGCCTTCGCCGAGGCCATCGAGCGCGCGGGACGGGTCACCGACTACCCGGTCCGCCTGCGGGGTCCGGACGGGCGCGTGATGGAGTGCCTGCTTTCCGCCACCGCACGGTACGACGAGAACGGTCGGGTGGTGGGCTACCAGGGAATCATCGAGGACGTGACCGAGCGTGTGCGCACCGAGCGGGCGCTACGGGAGAGCGAGCAGAAATTCCGCTCCCTCATCGAGAACGCCAGCGACACCATCACCATCCTCGACGCCCACGGCTCCATCGTCTATGAGAGCCCGTCGCTGGAGCGCGTACTCGGATACCGTCCCGACGACCTCATCGGACGCAATGTGTTCGAGTTCGTGCATCCCGACGATCGGGACCGGGCGGTGCTCCAGTTCGGGCGTTTGCTGGGCGTATCCGGATCGGTCACCCGGCTGGAGGTCCGCTTCCTCCACGGTCGCGGTGACTGGCGGGTGCTGGAGGTGGTGGGGCGGAATCTGCTGGATGATCCGTCCATCCAGGGAATCGTGGTGAATGCTCGCGACGTCACCGACCGGAAGGAGGCGGAGGCACGACTCCTCCACGACGCCTTCCACGACCGGCTCACGCAACTCCCCAACCGGGCGCTCTTCGTGGACCGGATGCGGCAGGCACTCCGTCGAGCGCGGCGCCAGGACGAGGAACCCTTCTCGGTGCTCTTCCTGGACCTGGACCGCTTCAAGGTGGTGAACGACAGTCTCGGTCACACGGTGGGCGATCAGCTCCTCATCGCGCTGGCACGACGTCTGGAGTCGGTCCTGCGACCCGGTGACACCGTGGCGCGGCTCGGCGGCGACGAATTCACCATGCTGCTCGAGGGTGCGGGACGAGCGGAAGCGCAGGCGGTGGCCGAACGGGTGCACGAGGCGCTCAAGCGACCGGTCCAGGTGGGGAGCCACGAGATCTACGCCACCATGAGTATCGGCATCGCCACGGTGGACGGCACCTACGAGCATCCGGAGGAACTCCTTCGCGACGCCGACCTGGCCATGTACCGCGCCAAAGAAGAGGGACGGGCCCGCTTCGCCTTCTTCGATGCCGCAATGCGCGAGTCGGCGGTCAGGCAACTCGAACTCGAGACGGCGCTGCGCCGCGCGTTGGAGCGAGGCGAATTCGAGGTGTTCTACCAGCCCATCGTGCGACTGGACGACGGACGGCTCTACGGCTTCGAAGCGCTCATCCGGTGGCGCCATCCCGAGCGCGGCCTCCTCCTCCCGGCGGAGTTCCTCCCGGTGGCGGAGGACACCGGGATCATCGTGCCCATCGGCTGGGCGGTCCTCCGTTCCGTGGGGGAGACCGTGCGCGAATGGTCGGAGCGCTTCGGCGCCGCTGCATGCCCGGTCCAGGTGAATGTCTCCGCGCACCAGATGCAGCGGGAGGATTTCGTGAACCAGGTGCGCGCGGCCATTCACGACACCGGTGCGCCCGGAACCCTCCTGCATCTCGAACTCACCGAGAGCACGATGATGGAAAACGCCGAACGCACCATCGCCACCTTGCGCGAGCTGAAGGCCATGGGAATCGGCGTCTCCATCGACGACTTCGGCACGGGCTATTCGTCCCTCAGTTACCTGCACCGCTTCCCCACCGACAGCGTGAAGATCGACCGATCCTTCGTGGCGGACATGGGCCCGCTGGCGCGCGACTCCGGGATGGTGCGTACCATCGTGGACCTGGCCCACGACCTGGGCATGCGCGTGGTGGCGGAGGGGATCGAAACCGAAGCGCAGGTCTCTGCGCTTCGCGGGATGCGCTGTGAGTGCGGACAGGGATTCCTCTTCGCCCGCCCGCTGAGCGCCGGCGACGCCACCGAACTCCTCGAGGCCCGGCGGGTGTGGTAGGAGGCGCGTGGAACTCCGGGATGGTTGGTCAGCGGGCCCACGTCACCGGAAGCGACGCCAGCGCGCGAAAGAGCACGTTGGACGTCCGCTCCGTTCGGTGGGGGTCGTAGCTGAGGCGCGGGAGATAGGGGATCAGCGCCTCGAACGCCGCCGCCGCCTCCAGGCGCGCCACGCGGGAGCCCAGACAGCGGTGACGCCCGTCTCCGAAGGCGAGGTGGGGATTCGGAGCGCGGTCCAGCACCAGGTCGTCCGGATCGGGGAAGACCTCCGGATCGCGGTTCGCGCTCCCGATGACCGCCGCCACGGCCTCACCCCGGTGCACCATCACCCCTCCGAACGCCACATCCTCGTGGGCCACCCGGAATGTCATCTGAACGGGGCTCTCGAAGCGGAGGAACTCCTCTACGGCGCGCGTGGTGAGTTCCGGGTGCGCCGCCAACCGTTCCGCCCGCTCGGGGTGATCCAGGAGCGCCTTGATTCCATTGCCGATGAGGCCCACGGTGGTCTCGTGTCCGGCGGCCAGCATCAGCACCCCGTTGGCCAGCACCTCCTCCTCACTCAACCGGTCTCCACCCACCTCCACCGTCAACATGCGGCCCAGGAGATCGTTGGTGGGCCGGCGGCGGCGGGCTCGGATCTGGTCCCGCAGGTACTCCGCCACTTCGGCGGTGGCCCGGCTCGCCCGCTCGATCTGCTGGCGACTGGAGCGAAGGTCGGTGATGGCTACGATGTCGGCGGACCACCGCTTGATGCGAAGCCGGTCCGCTCCTGCCACCCCCAGCACCTCCGACATCACCAGCACCGGGAGCGGCACCGCGAAGTCCTGCACCAGGTCCGCTCGGCCGTCGTGCCCGAAGGCCTCCTCCAGAAGACGAGGTGCGATCTCGCGGGCCCTCCGCTCCGCCAGGGCGTGGAGTTCCGGCCCGAAGGCGCGTCCCACCAGCGCCCGCAGCCGGTCGTGACGGGGCGGATCGGCGAAGAGCAGCATGGATCGGGCCACCCTCCGGATGACGGTGGACGCCGAAGGCAGCGCGATGGGGCGTCCGCGCCGGGAGCCTCCGTCACGGACCCGCTCACGTCCCATGCGGTCGTCGGAGAGCGCACGCCGCACATCCTCATGCCGGAAGAGGTAGTAGCACCGGGGCATCGACGGGATCGGCGGCGCGCCCAGGTGCACCGGATCCTCCTCGCGGAAGCGCCGGTAGGCTCCGTACGGCTCCCGGGCGAAGCCGGGTACGAACGGATTGAACCGGTCTCCCGCGGCACCCGTTCGATGGATTGGCGGCATCGGTGTGCCCTTTCAGCTTGTGGGGGGAGCAGTGAATCCTGCCGGCCCGAGGCGCACGGCACAAGGCTAAAGGTGCGTAAGTCCGTCCCCTGTCTCGCGTAGAGTCGGATATGAGATGGGCACGGACGGCGGCGCCTGTCCTGGCGCTCCAGGGTGCGCTTGCGCTGGCGATGCCGGGCGCGCTCCACGGCCAGACGCTCACCGGCCGCGCGCTGGAGGAGGGGCGGGAGGTACCGGTGCGGGCCGCGCTGGTGACGCTGGTGGATCCCGGCGGTGACGTGCGCGCCGAAGCGCTCACCGACTCCACCGGCGCGTTCACGCTGGAGGTTCCGCGCCCCGGCTCCTACTTCGTCGAGGCCCGGCGCCTCGGGTACGAGCGCTTCCGCTCACCCCTCCTGGCGCTCTCGGGTGAAGAGCGCGTGGTGATGGAACTCATGCTACGACCCGAGCCGGTGGGGCTGGAGGGCCTGGACGTCACCACGGAGGCGCGGGCCGAGGAATTCCTCCAGCCGCTTGGGTTCACCCCGGCGGCGCTGGGCCGGCGCTGGATCGACCGAGCCGACATCGAGCGCATGCCGCTCCCCGCGGGTCCCGGTGAGGTGGTGAAGTGGATGGCGCCCGTGGGAGTGTGGGTGGACCAGAGCAACGGAGGCGGCCCCTTCGACGAACTCTGCGTGCAGTTCCTGCGCAACGGCCGCGCCGGCTGCGCCCTGGTGGTGTTGAACGGCGTGCCCATCGACATCGGTGAGGCCCAGGGAATCGACCCGCAGGCCATCGAGGCCATGGCGCTCCTGCGGCCGGCGGAAGCCGTCACCTTCTACGGCACGCAGGCGGGCAACGGCGTGGTGCTCATCTGGACGCGACGAGGTGGTTGAGCCGGCGGCCATCGTCCGCCGTTTCTGTTGTCTCCACAACATCCATCGTCGGAAGACCGCGTCTCCCGTCACGCCGGGGAGGGCACGACTGGCGTCCCCAGAGGCGCGTGATAGAATCATGGGTCCGTCTCCAGTGCGAACCCCCTGAGCAGCACACCCGACCTTGAGCTTCGTCCACCTCCACACCCACTCGGAGTACTCCCTCCTCGACGGAGCCAACCGCATCGGAGACCTGGTCCGGAGCGCCAAGGAGTACGAGATGCCGGCGCTGGCGCTCACGGACCACGGATGTCTCTTCGGCGCGTGGACCTTCCAGAACGCCGCCCGCAAGGAAGGCATCAAGCCCATCATCGGGATGGAGGCGTACGTGGCGCCCGGCGATCGCCGGGACCGCTCCCGTTCCGGCGAGGGGGAGCGTGCGTACTATCACCTCGTGCTGCTGGCCCGCGACCGGGTGGGCTACCGCAACCTGGTGAAGCTCTCCTCCATCGGATACACGGAGGGCTTCTACCACCGCCCCCGCATCGATCGGGAGGTGCTGGCGAAGTACCACGAGGGGCTCATCGTCAGCTCGGCGTGCATGGCCGGAGAGGTGGCCCGCCACCTCCTGGCGGGAAACGACGACGCGGCGCGTGCGGTGGCGGAGTGGTACGCGAATCTCTTCGACGGCCGCTACTACCTGGAGGTGCAGGCGCACGGCACCGAAGGACAGCGCGAGCTGAACGAGAAGGTCTTCCGCCTGGCGGACGAACTGGGTCTCCCGGTGGTGGCCACCAACGACGCCCACTTCCTCCGCCCCGACGACCACGAGGCCCACGACATCCTCCTCTGCATCGGGCTGGGCAAGGACCGGGACGATCCGAACCGGATGCGGTACGACCCGGGGCTCTACTTCAAGAGCGGACCGGAGATGGCCGGCGCCTTCCCGGACCGGCCCGACGTCATCGAGAACACGCTCCGCATCGCCGACGAGGTGGACCTCCACTTCGAGAAGAAGTACCACCTGCCGGCCTTTCCGCTGCCCGAGATCCACGCCGACGAGAACGCCTACCTGGAGCACCTGGCGCTGGAAGGCGCCCGTGAGCGGTACGGCGATCCCCTGCCGCCGGAGGTCAGGGAGCGCCTCGAGTACGAGCTGGAGGTGATCAAAGGCACGGGCTACGCCGGATACTTCCTCATCGTGCAGGACTTCATCCGGTGGGCGCGGGACCACGACATCCCCGTGGGCCCCGGTCGTGGCTCCGCCGCCGGATCGCTGGTGGCGTACGCGCTGGGCATCACCAACCTGGACCCCATCAAGTTCGATCTCCTCTTCGAGCGCTTCCTGAACCCCGAACGGATCTCGATGCCGGATATCGACATCGACTTCTGCTACGAGCGCCGGGGTGAGGTCATCGAGTACACGCGCCGCAAGTACGGGCGCGACGCGGTGGGCCAGATCATCACGTTCGGCACCATGAAGAGCCGGGCGGTGATCCGCGACGTGGGCCGCGCGCTGGGCTTCGAGCCCGCCGAGACGGACCGTATCGCCAAGCTCATCCCCAACCAGCCGGGGCAGGCGTTCACCGTCCAGGAGGCGGTGGAGAAGCTGGAGGAGGTGCGCAAGCTCTACCACCAGGACGAGCGGCACCGCCAGCTCTTCGACTACTCCATCACGCTGGAGGGGCTCAGCCGTCACGCGTCGGTGCACGCCGCCGGCGTGGTCATCGCGCCGGGACCGCTGGACGACTACGTGCCGGTGAGCGTCCAGACGGGGAAGAACGGGGGCGACGGGGACGACCCCATGGTCGTCACCCAGTACGACATGAACTGCCTGGAGCAGGCCGGGATGCTCAAGATGGACTTCCTGGGCCTGAAGACCCTCACGGTGATCCACGACGCCGTGAAGATGGTGGTGGATACCTACGGCGTGCTCCGGCACCCCGACACCGGCGAGGAGTACGCCGGCATCGACGACGTGCCGCTGGACGACCCGGCGGTGTACCGGATGCTGGCGCGGGGCGGCACGGCGGGCGTCTTCCAGTTCGAGTCGAACCTGGCCAACGACAAGCTCCGCGCCATGCGGTGCGACCGGTTCGAAGACCTCATCGCCACCAACGCCCTCATCCGCCCCGGGCCGCTGGACTCGGGGATGACGGACGTCTACATCGACCGGAAGCTGGGCCGTAAGCCCGTCACCTATCCGCATCCGAAGCTGGAAAAGATCCTGGAGCCCACCTACGGGGTGATCGTCTACCAGGAGCAGGTGATGCGCATCGCCTCGGAGCTGGCGGGCTACACGCTGGGCGAAGCGGACGTGCTGCGGAAGGCGGTGGGGAAGAAGAACGCCGAACTCATCCGCTCCGAGCTGGAGAAGTTCGTGACGCGCGCCGTGGAGCGCGGGGTGGACAAACGCACGGCGGAGAACCTGGCGGAGCAGATCGAGACCTTCGGTCGCTACGGCTTCAACCGTTCGCACTCGGCGGCGTACTCGCTCCTCTCGTATCAGACCGCCTGGCTGAAGGTCCACTACCCGGCGCAGTTCATGGCGGCGCTTCTCTCCTCGGTACTGGACAGCACCGACAGCGTGGTGAAGTACATCGGAGCGTGCAGGGATCTGCCCCGGTACATCCCCAAGCTCAACGAGCCCATCGAAGTGCTGCCGCCCGACGTGAACGAGTCGGGCTGGAAGTTCACGGTGAGCCCGGCGGGCAAGATCCGTTTCGGGCTGGGCGCGGTGCGGGGCGTGGGCCACGCCGCGGTGCGCTCCATCCTGGAGGCACGGGAGGCGGGCCCCTTCACCTCCCTCTTCGACTTCCTGGAGCGCATCGACATCCGCGCGCTGAACAAGCGGGCGTGCGAGGCGCTCATCGCCGCCGGCGCGCTGGACGCCTTCGGGAGCCGCGCGGCGCTCATCGCAGGCCTGGACACGGCCTACTCCGAGGTGCAGGCGCGACAGGCGGAGCTGGAGGCCGGCCAGGCATCGCTCTTCGGAGACGCGTCGGCGCTTCCCCGCACACCCCCTCCGCTCCCCAACGTCCCGGAGTGGCCCGAGCCCGACCGTCTACGACGGGAGAAGGAGGCGCTGGGATTCTACATCTCCGGGCATCCGCTGGATGCCCACCGGGAGGTGGTGCGCGCCTTCGAGCCGGTATCCACGCAGACGCTGGCGGAGTTCGCCGGACGTCCGGTGCAGCTCCCGTGTGTGGTCACCGCCGTGTCGCGGCAGATCTCCCGGCGCGACAACTCCGAATGGGGCAAGATCACGGTGGAGGACTTCTGGGGCACCGCCACCGTCCTGGCCTTCCGCGACGCGTGGCAGCAGCACCGCGACCTCCTGGTCCAGGACGCCATCCTCCTCATCGAAGGCAAGGTGAGCGGGCGGGAGCAGGACGAGGAGGAGCCGCCCATCTTCCTGGACGCCGCCCGGCCGCTGGCGGAGGTGGCCGAGCGTGGCGAGCTGGCGGTCCAGATCGAGCTGGAGTTCGGCTCGGAGGTGCCGGAGGAAGCGTTCGCCGAGGCGAAGCGCGTACTCCAGGCGCATCCCGGCCCCAGCCCCCTCTGGGTGCAGGTGGGTCAGGACAACGGCGCGCCGGCACCCCGCCTGCGGTCCCGCTCGCTGCGGGTGAGCCCCGACGCCGAGACGCTGAAGGAGCTCCAACGCCTCTTCGGGCCCGGAAACGTGCGCCTGGTGCGGATCGGCGCGGAGGAGGGGGCGCAGGGGTAGGAGCCTGTCCGAGTAAGAGAGCGGGCCGCGTTGGGCGTGCCGCGGCCCCGAATCCCGGGGGCCTGTCGGGATCGGTCGTCCCGTTCCGACATCGCCCCGCCCGGCCCACCTCCCTACCTTCCGGCATCGTACAGCGGGGCGAGAACCCACCACACACCTGGATCAACGCACGGCGAACGAGGGCATCGACAGGGTCACCGCGCCGCTCCTTGTTCGCCGCAATGACCAGGAGGTGTGTGATGCGGCACCGGATGCTCACCCTGTACCTTGGCCTCATCGTCGCGGGCTTCCTCATCGGTCCCGCACACGCGTCCTCGCAGGAATGCGAGGACCGCGACGGAAAACCTCGCGAATGCACCATCACGGAAGATCTGGATCGCTGCCTCGAAGCAGCCATCGACGCCGCCAAGCAGCGCGCGGAGAAGAAAGAGGGCAGCAAGTGGACGAGGTTCGTCTGGTTCAGCCTCGACGTGGCGGGGTGCGCGGGGAAGGCCATCACCCCGTTCACCTGATCGGGGGCGGGCCCCGGGACCGAGGCCCGTGACGGCGTCACGGAGAGGACGCCGCGCGCGTGCGTTCGTGGTGGCGGCGGCCTGGGTGGCCGTCGCCGCCACCCTCGTGTGGACGGTTCTGGCGGTGGTGGATGCGCGGAGGGCGCACGACGCACCGATGGTCCAGCGCTCCGTCGCACCCTCGGATGCCTCGCCTCATTCCCCCGCTCCGGACGGTGGACGTGCCGTGCCCGACGGTGATGCGGAGCTCCTGCCCGCCATCTACTCCGTCACGGACGCGGACGCCTCGGAAGACACCTGGTTCCTTCTGGACGGAAGCGCCCACCTCGTCCACCGCATTCAGAGCTCCGGGACCTATCTCGACGCCTTCGGCGGGGAGGGACGAGGGCCGGGAGAGTTCCGGAATCCGCTCGCCCTCGCCGTCCGTGAAGATACGGTGGCGGTGGCCGAGGCCATGTTGCCTGTGTTGCACCTCTTCTCCCGCGAGGGAGCGTTCCTGGCGGATCGCTCCGTGGCCGCCCGGGCATGCGACATCCCCCTCATTGCAGACGTGGCCGCCTCCGAGGCCGGCTGGCTGGTCCTCCTGGTCTGCTCCCGTGACGTCCAGCGACTGGAGGCATCCCTCGTCCTCCTCACCGATGAGGGAGCGGCAGTCTCCATCGCGCGCATCGGGACTCCCGACGGCGAATTGGATCCGTTCTTCACCCCCGTCATGGCACCCTTCCGGAGCGGAGTACTGGCGGGGCTCGTGACCGAGCCGTGTCTGACGCACTTCGCTCTGGACGGGGCCGTGCTGGGCGAGGTCTGCCACCGGTGGCTGCCACGCCGCCCCCTCTCGGAGGAAGAGCGGGCGTCCGTGCGGGCACTCATCTCCCAAGCGCGCGCCCTGGGCCTGCGGGTGGAAGAACCCGATTCGGCACCGGCGTTCGACGCCGTCTTCGTCGCGCCCGACGGGAGGACCTGGTATCGTAGCCCCATGCCTGACCTGCCCGTCCGCTGGATGCTCGCCACCCGGGGAGCCGACGGTCGACTCGAGTCCTTCGAGGGCCGGGGCGCGGACGTCGTTGTGGTGGGTAGGGCGGGAGCGCTC
>WGEM01000133.1 GCA_015492755.1 Gemmatimonadota bacterium
ATCTCGTAGTGGTGCGCTCCGGAGGTGAGACGCTGGTGATGCCCCGGAGCCGGGCGCCCCACCTGAAAACGCTCCTCGAGGCGCTGGGGGAGGAGGCGTGAGGCCGCCGGCGCGCCTCTTCCTCTTCGACGATGCCCGCGCCCGCCGCTGGGCTCCCTTCAGCCTCACCCGTCCGGTGGGCGAGCTCCTCTTCGGGACCATGACCCTCCGGGCCCGCGCCGAGCGTGTGGTGGCACTCGCGTGCGAGGGGCACATCACCCGGTCGGCGCTCCGGGGGCTGGACGAGCCGGGCGTTCCCCCGGTGGTGGCGGTGGACGCCCTTCCCGAACCCCACACGCCGGACACCTGGACGTTCTTCCTCTCCAGCCGGGTGGCGCTGGACGCGCCGCCGGACCTCACCTTCGAGGACGCCGCCCGACTGGTTCTGGGCGGACGGACCGTGGGATGGGTGGTGCCGCCCGGCGCGGCGCCCCCCTCCGAACTCTGGATCCGGGAGCCTGACGCGGCACCTCCGGACGGGTCCGTGGTGGAGGTGCGCGGAGCGCTGCTGGAGGCTCCCTGGAGCCTGATGGCGGCCAATCCGGAGCGTCTCCGCCGGGACCTATCCGGGAAGGAGTCCCTCACGCTGGGTGACGGCGCCCACGTGGAGGAGCTGGTGGCGGTGGACACGCACGAGGGTCCCATCTTCGTCGACGCCGGCGCCCGCGTCCGGGGCCCCGCGCGGCTGGTGGGTCCGCTCTACATCGGCCCCGGCACCGAGATCCTGGGAGGCGAGGTGGGGGCCTCCTCCATCGGACCCCGCTGTAAGGTGCGGGGGGAGGTGGCGCACGCCGTGATGGTGGGATTCAGCAACAAGGCGCACGACGGCTACCTGGGCCACGCGCTGGTGGGGCAGTGGGTGAACCTGGGCGCCGGAACCACCAACTCCGACCTGAAAAACACGTACGGCACGGTGCGGGTGTGGACCCCCGACGGAGACGTGGATACCGGACTGCGGAAGGTGGGGTGCTTCCTGGGGGACCACGTGAAGACCGGAATCGGCACGCTCCTCAACACCGGCACCGTCGTCGGCGCCGGTAGCAACCTCTTCGGAGGGGCCATGCCGCCGGTGGCGGTCCCCCCCTTCAGCTGGGGTCGGGGTGAGGACCTGGTGACGCACCGGCTGGAGAAGTTCCTGGAGACCGCCGCCATCACCATGGGCCGCAGGGGGCGCACGCTCACGCCCGGAATGCGCGAGGTGCTCACGCGGGCGTGGGAGCGTACCGCCGGCCGCCGCGAGCACGGATAGCGCCATGCGGGTCTCGGTTCTGGGATCGGGGAGCGGCGGCAACGCCACCCTGGTTCAGGCGGGTGACACGGCCATTCTGGTGGACGCGGGCTTCAGCGGCCGTGACCTGGAGCGCCGGCTTGCGTCGCTGGAGCTGGACGCCTCCGTGGTGGACGCCGTGGTGGTCACCCACGAGCACGGCGACCACACCCGCGGCGTGGGTGTCTTCGCCCGGCGCCACGGCACGCCGGTCTACATCACCGAAGCCACACGCGCCGCGTGTGCCGGCCTCTTCCGGGGATCGGAGCGCACGGTGGCCTACCGCCCTGGGTACCCTTTCGCCATCGGTCCCCTCCGGGTGGAGCCCTTCGTCACCGCCCACGACGCGGCGGATCCGGTGGCGGTGGCGGTGGTGGACGAGCGGCACGGATTCCGCCTGGGTATCGCCACGGACCTGGGGCGTCCCACCGCTCAGGTCCGGCACGCGCTGGCGGCCTGCGACGTGCTCATCCTGGAAGCCAACCACGACGAAGTGCTCCTCCACACCGGGCCGTACCCCGCGTCGGTGCGCCGTCGGATCGCGTCGAGCCACGGGCACCTCTCCAACCACGCGGCGGCCCGCTTCGCCGTGGAGCTTCTCCACCCGCGACTGGCAGGCGTGGTGCTGGCGCACCTCTCCAACGAGTGCAATCGTCCCGAGCTGGCCCGGGAGGTGGTGGGTCAGGCGCTGCAGGAGGCCGGTTGGGACGGACTCCTCATGGTGGCGCGCCAGGACGAACCCACACCGCTCCTGGACGTGGAGGACCTTCACCGGCGGGTGGGCGGACCCCAGCGCTCCTTCCTCTGAGGCACCGGGGGGCGCATCGCGCACCCCCCGACGGGCACCGGTCAGCTCGTTCCGGCGCCCGCTACAGCCCCAGAAGGCGGAGGACGTCGTTGGAGAGGGCCCAGAGCATGAGCGCCATCACGATGATGAAGCCCACGTTGCTCCAGCGCATCTTCTGCTCCAGCGTCAGTCCGCGCCCTCCGCGGAGCGCCTCGATGGCGATGAAGAGGAGGTGTCCGCCGTCCAGGACGGGGATGGGCAGGAGGTTCAGCACCGCCAGGTTGATGCTGAAGAGGGCCATGAAGCGGAGGAAGGCGTCGGCGCCGGCTTCCGCCGCCTGTCCCGACGCCGCGCCGATGGTGACGATGCTCCCCACCGAGCGCGGCGAGACCTCCCGGGTGATGAGGTCCTTGAGGAAGTCCAGGATGAGCCCCGTCACCGCCACCGTCTCCCGGAAGCCGTAGCGAACGGCCTCGGCGAGCCCCACCGGTTCGTACGTCACCTGAAGCGGCTGAAAGATTCCGATCCGCCCCACCACCCGACGGGTGCCGTCGGGCCCCTCCACCTCGTCGGCGTCGAGGGTCACGGTCCGCACGAGTTCCCGGCCGTCGCGCACGATGGTGAGTGCCACCCGCTGACCGGGACGCGCTTCGATCTGCCGCACGAACTCGTACCAGTTGGAAACGGGCACGCCGTCCACCGCCACGATCTGGTCCCCCTCCTGCAGTCCCGCGCGATCCGCGGGCGAGCCTGGATTCACCTGACCCACGGCGGCATCGGCCCAGTGGGCGATGGAACCCACCAGGGCGCGCCGCGCCGTCTCCTCCGGGGGTAGAGTGATCTCCACCCGCTGCGGGGGATCATCCAGCTCGATGACCAGGGGCCCCGGAGGGGCCTCAAGGAGGGCGCGTTGCACGTCGCCCCAGTCCTCCACCACCCGTTCACCCACCCGCACCACGCGACTGCCGGGCTCCACCCGGGCCAGCGCTTCCGCTCCGTCGGGGAGCGTCTCGACCATCACCATGCCCACCCGGGTGGTGCCGATCTCCGCCACGCCCCACTTCGCCACCACGAAGGTGTAGACGGCGAAGGCGAAGAGCATGTTCATGATGACGCCCGCCGAGATGACCAGCGTCCGTGCCCAGATAGGCTTGTGGTCGAACGCACGCTCCGGGGGTGTGCGATGGACCTCCTCACCACCCTCCAGGCGCTCCATCACCTCGTCCTCCATCCCGCCCATCTTCACGTAGCCGCCCAGGGGGATCCAGCTGATGACGTACTCGGTTTCGCCCCATTGGAAGCCGAAGAGCTTCGGGCCCAGACCGATGGAGAAGCGTTGCACCTCCACGCCCACGGCCTTGGCCGCGGCAAAGTGCCCCAGCTCGTGCACGAAGATGAGTACGCCGAGTACGATGAGTGTCGCGATGATCGTCATGAAGTCTCCGCCCTCACACCCGATCGGCGCGCCACCTCCTCGTGGGCCGCGCGCCGGGCCGCCGCATCCACGGCGAATACGTCTGTCGAAGTCCGAACCGTAGCACCTTCCACCGCCCGCAGGGCCGCCTCCACCACACCGGCCATCTCCCCGAACCCTACGGCGCCCTTCAAGAACGCCTGAACCGCGATCTCGTTCCCCGCGTTGAAGGCCGCCGGCGCCGCGCCGCCCACCTCCCCCGCCGCACGGCCCAGCGCGAAGAGCGGGAACGCCTCCTCGTCCACGGGCTCGAAGGTGAGGGGCGACGCCTGCACGGGATCGAAGGTGCGAAGCGCCGGGTCCGCCACCCGCTCCGGGTAACTCAACGCGTAGAGGATGGGGAGTTCCATGGTGGGGAACCCCAGCTGCGCCAGGACGGATCCGTCCACGAACTCCACGAAGGAGTGGATGACGGACTGGGGATGCACCACGGCGTCGATGCGCTCGTACGGGAGGCGGTACAGATAGTGGGCCTCGATGATTTCCAGCGCCTTGTTGGCCAGCGTGGCGGAATCGATGGTGATCTTGGCCCCCATGTCCCACGTGGGGTGCTGCAGCGCATCCTCGGGCCGCACGTGCCGGAGCTCCTCCGGCGAGCGTCCGCGAAACGGTCCGCCGGAGGCGGTGAGCACCACCCGCGCCACCGAGTCCGGCGCCGCGCCTTCCAGGCACTGGAGGATGGCGCTGTGTTCGGAGTCGATGGGGACGATCTCACCCCGTCCGCGCCCCGCCGCCTCCAGGACCAGCGCGCCTCCCGCCACCAGCGACTCCTTGTTGGCCAGCGCCAGCCGGTGGCCCGCATCCAGCGCCGCCAGGGTGGGTTCGAGACCCGCCGCACCCACCAGGGCGTTCACCACCACATCCGCGTCCGCCCACGCCGCCAACTCCAGGAGCGCCTCGCGGCCCCGTTCCCAACCGTCGGCACCCCCCGGGAGCGGCGTCGAGGGGTCCGCCAGCACCACGCGGTCCACGTCGTGCCGGGC
>WGEM01000134.1 GCA_015492755.1 Gemmatimonadota bacterium
CGTCCACGCGGGACGGGATCACCTCCGGCTCCAGTCCCAGCTGTCGGAGCACGTCGGAGCGGCGCGGCGAGCCCGAGGCCAGCACCAGACGGGGAGGCGACTCCGTCACGGGCGATCCAGTACCAGGGTGACGGGACCGTCGTTCACCAGCTCCACCTCCATGAGGGCCCCGAATCGCCCGGAGGCCACACGGCCGGGGAGGCGGCGTTCCAGCGCGGCCAGGAATCGGCGGTAGAGCGCCTCCGCCTCCGCCGGATCCGCGGCGTCCACGAAGCTGGGCCGCCGCCCCTTGCGGGCATCGGCGTAGAGGGTGAACTGGCTCACCGCTAGGACGCCGCCACCCACGTCGTCCAACGCCAGGTTCATGCGCCCATCTTCGTCGGGGAAGAGCCTCAGGCCGCAGACCTTCTCCGCCATCCACTCCACCTCCGCCTCACCGTCGCCGTGGGTGAACCCCACCAGGAGGAGGTACCCGCGCCGCACCGAACCCACCGTCTCGCCTCCCACCCGCACCGCGGCGCGGGAGACGCGCTGGAGCACGACCCTCACTCCACCGTCACCGACTTGGCCAGGTTCCTGGGCTGGTCCACGTCGGCGCCTCGGAGCACCGCCGCGTGATAGGCCAGGAGCTGGAGGGGGACGGTGGTGAGCACCGGGAGGAGTGGCGGAATCGTGTGCGGCACGCGGATGAGGTGATCCACCTTCCCCGCCAGCTCGGGCGCATCGTCGCTCACCACCGCGATGATCCGACCCTGGCGAGCCTTCACCTCCTCGATGTTGGAAACCACCTTGCCGTAGACGGGGTCCCGCGGAGCCAGGAAGACCACCGGCATGTTCTCGTCGATGAGGGCGATGGGCCCGTGCTTCATCTCCGCCGCCGGGTACCCCTCGGCGTGGATGTAGCTCACCTCCTTGAGCTTCAGCGCGCCCTCCAGCGCCACCGGGAACTGGTACCCCCGCCCCAGATACAGGAAGTTGCGGGCGTCGGCGTAGGCCCCGGCGAGCTCCTTCAGCTCCTCGTTCAGCGCCAGCACCTCCTGGACCTGCCCGGGGAGCCGCCGCAGCGCGTGCACCATCTCCCTGCCCTGCACCACCGACAGATGGCGACGGCGCCCCATGAAGAGGGTGAAGAGCGCCAGCGCCACCATCTGGCTGGTGAAGGCCTTGGTGGACGCCACGCCGATCTCCGGCCCGGCGTGGAGGTAGATCCCGAAGTCCGTTTCCCGGGCGATGGTGGAGCCCACGGCGTTGACGATGCCCATGGTGGTGAGCCCGCGGCGCTTCGCCTCCCGGAGCGCCGCCAGCGTGTCCGCCGTCTCTCCCGACTGGCTGATGGCCAGCACCAGCGTGCCCTCCTCCAGCACGGGATTGCGGTACCGGAACTCCGAGGCGTACTCCACGGAGACGGGGATCCGCGCCAGCTCCTCCAGCATGTAGCCGCCCACCAACCCCGCGTGCCAGCTGGTGCCGCACGCGGTGATGATGATGCGGCGCACACGCCCCAGCTCGAACTGGTGATCCGCGATGCCGCCCAGGCGCGCGTCGCCCTCCTCCTCCAGGAGGCGGCCGCGCATCACGTCTTCCAGCGAGGAAGGCTGCTCGAAGATCTCCTTGAGCATGAAGTGCTCGTAGCCGCCCTTCTCGATGGCCTCGAGATCCCAGGTGATCTGGTGGACGGTGCGGTCCACCTCCACCCCCTCCAGCCGGTACGTGCGGTAGCCGCCCCGCTCCAGGACGGCGTAATCGCCGTCGTCCAGGTAGACCACGTCGCGGGTGAGCTCCACCACCGCGGCGGCGTCGGAGCCCGCCATCAGGGAGCCGTCCGGCCCCACGCCGATGAGGAGGGGGCTCCCGTGACGGGCCACCACGATCTTGTCGGGATCCCTGGTGGAGATGACGGCGATGCCGTAGGCGCCTTCCACCAGGCGGAGCGCACGGGCCACCGCGTCCTCCAGCGGCTCTCCGTCCTCCCAGAGCCGGTGGATGAGGTGGACCAGCACCTCGGTGTCCGTCTCGGAGCGGAAGGTATAGCCCTCCTCCGCCAGCTGCGCCCTCAGCACCTCGGCGTTCTCGAAGATCCCGTTATGGATCAACGCGATGTCGGCCGCCGCTGAGGTGTGCGGATGGGCGTTCACCTCCGTGGGGGCGCCGTGCGTGGCCCAGCGCGTATGCCCGATCCCCACGGTGCCCGCAGGAGGGTCTTCGGCGATGGCCTCCTCCAGCGCGGAGAGCTTTCCGGGGCGCTTCACGACATGGAGTCCGCCGTCCAGCGTGGCGATGCCCGCCGAGTCGTAGCCTCGATACTCCAGCCGCTTGAGCCCCGCCAGCAGGATGGAGGCGGCTTCCGCATCGCCGATGTAGCCTACGATTCCGCACACGTCAGCTCACTCCTTCCAGAACGCTCATGGCCCGCTCCACCAGAGCCCGGGCCTCCTCCGCCGTGGGCGCTTCGGCGATGACGCGCACCACCGGCTCGGTGCCGGAGGGACGCACGTGGAGCCAGGCTCGCCGCCCGGGCCAGGCGAGGCGTAGCCCGTCGCTCCGGTCCGTCTCCTCCGGAGCCAGGTCCGCCTCCAGCGTCGCGTACGCGCCCTCCAGCGCCTCCCGCGGAAAGGTGATCTTGCGCTTGACGATGGCGTAGCCGGGCCACCGCGCCGCCGCCTCCGAGGCGCTGCACCCCTCGTCAGAGAGATGCTGCAGGATCAGTGCCGCCGCCAGGGGCGCGTCGCGGGTGTGGTGGAGGGCGGGCAGGATGACGCCTCCGTTCCCTTCCCCGCCCACCACCGCCCCCACCTCTTGCATGCGGCGCGCCACGTTCACCTCGCCCACCGGAGCCCGGTAGCACGGGACGCCGAAGTGCGCCGCATGCAAGAGGTGGGGGCGGTGGTGGGC
>WGEM01000135.1 GCA_015492755.1 Gemmatimonadota bacterium
CCGAGGAAGAGCACCGCACCGAGCGGGCACGCCTTCTCGACGCGCTTCCCCTCACCGCGGCCGCGCGGAACCTGCCCGGCCCTGAGCTGGCGGCGGCGCTGACGGCGCTCCGCGCCGAGTTCCACCGGTGGCGGGAGGCCGTGGAGGCCACGCGCGCCGCTGAGGCGCGGGCCACCCGGCTGGCGGAGCAGCTCACCGGGGCGCTGGCCCGCACGCCGGTGAACATCGACCCCGACGCTCCGGCGTCGCTCACCCGGGCCGTGGAGGAGGCGGAGGCCGCCCTCCGGGAGGCGGAAGCGACGGAACACGCCGCCGCCGCCGCGCGCCGGGAGCTGGAGCGCCTCTGCCGCCATCGCGACGCGGCCCGGGCGCGTCTCGACGAGGCGCAGGCGCCGCTGGAGGCGCTCCGGGCACGACTGGCACGGCTGGGCGAGGGCGATGAAGCTGCGGGCCTCCGGCAGGTGGAGGCGTCCGTCTCCGACCTCCGGCTCGCGTCGGAGCTGGAGCGGGAGCTTGAAGCGCGTGTGGGCGACCTGGATGCGTTCCGGAAACGTGTGGAGGACGCCCGCGCCACGGATGCGGAGGAGGGGACGGCCGAGGAGGCCCCGGACGAGGCGGAGGTCTACCGCGTCCAGGCGCGCCTCGAGCGCCTGGACGAGGAGGTGGACCGGCTGCACGAGGAGATCACGCAGATCCGTGAGCAGCTGGAGCGTCTCGCCGAGGTGGAGTCTCCCGACCAGGTCCTGGGCGAGCTCCAGGAGCTGGAGGAACGGCGCCGGGCGTTGATTCTCCGGCACGACCGGCTCCGGGTTCTGGCCGCCCTGGTGAGGCAGGCGGACCGGCGGTTTCGTGAGGCGCACCAGCCTGATGTCTTCCGGCGCGCCGGAGCCTACCTCCGACAACTCACCGGTGGTCGTTACGAAGTGCTCTCGCCCGACGACGATCCCGACGCCGCCCGCTTCCGGGTGGAAGGTCCCGCCGTTCCCGACGGCCACGCCCTCGGCGAGCCCCTGTCGCGCGCCACGCGGGAGCAGGCCTACTTCGCCCTCCGCATGGGCATCCTGGATCACCTGGACGCCGAAGGTGAGCGTCTCCCGCTCTTCATCGACGAGGCTCTGGTGCACTGGGACGCCGCGCGCCGCGCCGAAGCGCTCCACCTGCTGGCGGAGGCCGCCGGGGATCGGCAGGTCTTCGTCCTCACCTGCCACGCATCGCTGGCCGAGGCGCTGGCGCGGGAGGGTGCCACCCGCGTCGACCTCCCCGAGCCCGAGGGACACGCCACATGAGCGGGTCGCTGACGGAAGGCCTGCCCCTGTACGCCGAATGCCGCGGGCGACCGGCGGGCCCTGACGTGCAGCACGTGGTGCTGCTCCACGGATACGGTGCCTGGTCGTACACCTGGAGGCACTGGGCGCCCCACCTGGAAGCTCGGGCCCGGGTGGTGTACGTGGACATGAAGGGCTTCGGACGCGCGCCCAAGCCCGACGACGGCCGGTGCAGTCCTCACGACCTGGCCCACGACGTCACCGAACTCGTGACCCGCCTGGCCTCGGACCGTGTGGTGCTGGTGGGGCATTCGCTGGGAGGGGCGGTGGCGCTCCTCACGGCGCTTCGCCTCACGGATGAGGGCAGACGGGACATCCTGGAGGGACTGGTCCTGGTGGCGTCCGCCGCCTATCCCCAGCGGCTTCCTCCCTTCGTGGCCTTCGCTCGGCTCCGCCGCCTGGCCACGGAGGCCATCCGGTGGCTGGGGCCCGAACGCATCGTCCGTCAGGTCCTTCGCACCATCGTCTTCGATCCCGCGTCGGTGACGGAGGAACAGGTTCAGGCCTACGCCGCCCCCCTTCACGATCCGGACGCGCGACGGGCGCTGGTGGACGTGGCGCTGCGCATCGTGCCGGACGACATCCATCAGGTCGTGGCGCGTCTCCCCACCATCGACGTGCCCACCTTGGCCCTCTGGGGACGGCACGACCGCGTCGTACCCCTCTGGGTGGGCCGACGCCTGCAGCAGGATCTCCCGGACTGCGAGCTCCATGTCCTGGAGCGGTGCGGCCACGATCCGCCCGAGGAGCTGCCCGAGAAGAGCTGCGCGGCGGTGCTGGACTACCTGGACAGCCGCACGCCGTCCTTGCGCGGCAGCGGGTAAGATGGAATCGTCGAACGGACGGCGCACAACGCCCACCCCCGACGACGCCACATGACCCAGACCGAGCCC
>WGEM01000136.1 GCA_015492755.1 Gemmatimonadota bacterium
CTTCGGATCCTGGAGACCCCAGCGGTACATGTCCGCCGGGCGCAGACCCTGCAGCAGCGTGTTCGCACGACGCGTGTGCTGAAGCATATCCATGTTGTCGATCTGCCCGCTGAACGGCGTGAGGCCGTCCATCGCACGGATGTGGTTGATGTGCGTCGTGAACTTGTTGTTGTCGCCCGCCGCCAGCCCGTTCTCCGCGAGGATCAGGTGCATGAGGCGCGTCGACGTGATGGTGAGGGGTGGAATGTTGTCCCCCTTGTCGAGGTAGCTTCCCCCCTTCCACTGGTTCAGCCACTTCACCACCGCCGGGTCGTCCACACCGTCGATGGGATCCTTCAGCGCGATCCCGTTGATGTCGTTGGCGGCGTCCACTGTCACGATGGAGAGATCCACCTGGTTCTCCTTCCGGTCGTTGATCCAGCCCGCCATGGAGTTGGTCACCGTACTCGCGCTGTAGGTGAAGTTGTACGTCCAGTCGGCGGTGACGCCGCCCGCGGCGGTGATGACCGCCAGGGCGTCGCTCTCGGCGGAGGCGGCATTCACCAACCCGTTGCCCGAGGGCGACGGGTTGATGACGTCCCAGATGGCACGGGACTGGATCGCCCGCGCCCGCACCGCCCGGGCCCGCATCTCAAGGGTGGCGTCGCCCACCTCGATGGCCCCCGAAACGGCGGCATCGAGGCGCGAAATGGCGCCGTCCAGCACCTGGTACATGTTCTCCGGACCCACCGGAGGACCGTCTTCGGTCTTGTCGGAGAAGGTGAAGTCCTCCTGGATCTCACCGATCACCATGTAGATGATCCCCGAGAACAGGTTCGCCCTGGCGAGATCCGTCTTCATGGACGTGGACGGGTTTTCCGCCACGTGCTCAGTCATGATTTCGATGGCCTCGTCACTCATCCAGCGCGCCTGGTTGATGGCCGGGTACGCGCCGTCCGAGAACTCGTTGAACGGGTCATCGATGAAGCCCTGATCCAGGGCCAACCACGCGTCCCGCGACCCGATCCAGTACAGCTCGTCAGAGGTGACGAGGTACGGCTGCCAGGACTGGGACACCGCCGACGAGACCAGCGCCAGCGCCCCGTTCACCACCGCCGAGGCCGCCGATTCCTGGCGGATGGACTCCTCGGTGAGGTTGTTCGGGTTGTTCACGTCCAGGAGGTCGCCGCAACCGGCCAGAACCAGCGCGGCCGCCAGGAGTGTCGCGGGAGTCTTGATGCGATTCCTCATCGTTCAATCCTCCCCTCAGAAGGTGATGCGCGTGGAGAGCGTGAACCGCCTGGGGATGGGAATACCCCAGCCTTCCGTGGAATCCAGGAAGTTGCAGTTCAGCCCGCCGTTGCAGCGGCCGATGACGTTACCCTCAGGATCCATGCCCGGGTAGTCGCCCAGCATGAAGAGCTTCAGGTTCCGCGCACCGAGGTTGATGGTGGCGGTGGAAAGGCCCCACTGCTCCACGATGTCGGAGGGCACCCGGTAGGTGAGGGAGAGCTCACGCCACTGGATCCAGTCGGCGTCGTACACGCCGTTCATCCCGGACATGGGCGCGAGAGCTTCGATCTCGTACGCCCACGCCAGAGCCGCTTCGAGACGCTGCTCCGCGGTGGACGCCGGGTTCTTCATGATGGACTCCAGCTCCGCGGCCCGCGGCGTGTTGCGGCCGATGAAGGAGTTGGCCCGGCGGAACATGCCGGAGAGGTCCTGGACCTGGTGGCCGAACTTGTACTCGAAGAGCGAGCTCAGCTCGAAGTTGCCGCCGAAGGCCAGATTGAACCCGAAGGAACCCGCCCAGTCGGGCGTGGGCTTGCCCAGATACGTCTCCAGGAGGCCCTCGCCGCAGTTGTTGGATGCGGGCTTACCCGTGGGGTCGTTGAAGGTGTTGTTGGAGCCGTCGTTCCCGATGGCCAGCGGCTTGAAGCTGCTGGGATTGCGCGGCTGGCTGAAGTAATCCAGTGCCTGCTGCCGCGTGGGAATGACGCACTCGCCACCCACCGGAGGCAGGATGTTCAGCGGAATCTCGATGGAGCGATCCACCTTCGCGCCGAAGAACGCCCCGGGGCTGAAGCCCTCGGTGAGGAAGTTCCGGTAGCGCGGATACGATCCGCCGGTCTTCAGCGCAGGGGCGCCGCCCATATCCGTGATCTTCTCCCGCAGGAACGCCGTATTGGCGAAGACGTTCAGGGAGAGTCCCTCACGCTGGATCACCGAACCACGGGCGTTGAGCTCCACGCCCCACGCCTCCATCTGGCCGATGTTGTCCAGCTGCGTCTGGGTGAAGCCTCCCGAGACCGGGAACTGCCGGGCCACCAGCGCGTCGGTGACCTTACGGTTCCAGTACGTGGCGTCGAAGGACCACCGGTCGTTGAAGAGGCCCAGCTCGGTGCCCACCTCCCACTCGGTGGAGACCTCCGGCTTCAGCGCCTCGTTGCCCAGGTTCGCCGGGCGCACGCCCGGGCCCTCGGCGGAAGGCTGCGGCGAGAAGGTGGTGAACTTGTCGAAGGCCCCGGGCTGCAGACCCGACTTTCCGATGGCGGCGCGGAGACGCACCGTCGAGAAGGTTTCGTTGGTCCAGTCGAGCCCCTGCGAGGGCACGAGGGAGATGGACGCCTTCGGATAGAACGCCGTATTGAACTGCTCACCGAAGGCGGAGTTGGCGTCCCAGCGGCCACCCACGGTGAAGAAGACCCAGTCGTTCCATCCGATCTGGTCCTGCAGGTATCCACCGATCTGCGTCACCCTCAGCCAGTTCTCGAAGGAACTCTCGCTGGCCAGTGCGGAGAGCGTCTCGAGACCCGGGCCGGGGAAGTCACGCCCCGAGCCACCGGCGGACTGCCGCTGACGAAGGAAGCCCTGCCCACCGAAGAGGAAGGTGTTCTCGATGCTCTCGGTCCGGAAGATGTAGGAACCCTTGATGTCCGCGGTGATCTCGCGGCTGCGGTCCTCCGACACCGTCCGTGAACCGTCGGGCGTGGAGCCGGAGAAACCGTCCACGTTCCAGCGGTACGGGCGGAAGGACACCGCGTCGTCGGAGGTGAAGTCCAGACCGAAGGTTGCGTCGAGACGGAAGTCCTCGGTGGGGGTGAAGCCCACATTCATCGACCCGGCGAAGTGCGCCGAGTTGACGAAGTTGAGCTGATACATGTTCTCACGGGTGGTGGCGAAGGCCGGGTTCCCGTAGAGGTTGTTCTCGGAGGCCAGCCGGAGCTGCGACATGAGCGCCGAGGAGAACACGCCGTAAATGTTGTTGGAGTTGTCCGGCGTGCGGTGCTCCATGTCGGAGTACAGCGTGCTGATCCCGATGCGGAACTTGGTGCTGGGCGTCACCGTGAAGTTCGACGTAATGGACGCCCTGCGGTTCTTGTCGGTCTCGGGCTCCAGCCCCTCCACCGGCTCGAAGTTCTTTGCCGCATCGTACGGGCCGTCCTCGTACGCGAAGCGCCCGGACACGAAGTACTGGAAGGCATCCGAGCCGCCGGACACCGACGCGGAGTAGATCTGGCCGAACCCCGTGGTCAAGAGCGTGGGGATCAGATCTTCCTGGAAAACCTCGTAGAGCTGCACGTTGCGGCCCCAACGGGCTGCGATGCGCTCCTGGTCCGCGGCGCTCTCGGCGAAGTCCGCCACCGGCAGGATCCGGTTGGTGGGCACCGAGATGGCGGTCCAGTCCGCCTGGGCGGTGAAGCGCGGCGCACCGGCTCGGCCCCGCTTCGTGAAGATCTGGATCACGCCGTTGGACGCCTCGGTTCCGTAGAGCGTCGCCGCGGCGGCGCCCTTCAGGATCTCCACCCGCTCGATGGCCTCGGGCGGGATGTCGTCGAGGCGGGACGGGTTGCCCTGCCCGTTGAAGTTCTGGGCCGCGGAGCGGTCCACGCGGATCCCGTCCACGTAGATGATGGGCTCGTTGAGCTGCGAGAGCGACGCGGAGCCGCGGATGCGGATGCGGGCCCCCTCGCCGGTGTAGCCGGAGGAGGGCAGCGCCACCACGCCCGGCTCACGCCCGGCGATCATCTGGCTGAAATCGGAGATGGGCGCGTTCTCCAGCGACGCGGCGTCCAGCGTCGCGATGGTGTTGCCGAGCTTGCGCTTCTCCGTCGCGACACCGGCACCCGTGACCACGATCTGGTCCAGGGTGATGGCGGTCTGCTCCAGCGAGAAGTCCACCGCGGTGGACTGCCCCGCCGTCACGGTGACGGTCTGGGAGCCGGAGCGGTAGCCCACGAGCTCGGCGACGAGCGTGTGCTCGCCCGCCGGCACGTTGAGCAGAAGGAAGCGGCCCGCGGCGTTCGTCAGAGCACCGATTCCGGTGCCTGCGATGTAGACCTGGACCGCCTCCAGCGGACGCTGCGTGGCAGCGTCTCGCACCACGCCCACCACGGTGCCCGTTGCCTGGGCCGCGGTGGGTGTGGGCGTCCATCCGATGAGCGCCGCCAGGGCGAGCGCGACACCGAATGGGAGGCGTGCTGACGTTGGACGCGTCATGTCGGTCCTCCCTGCTGGGGTTGGACTGTTGAACCACCCTTGGTTCATCTATGAACTCCAGGGAGCGCGTCCACGCTCCCCAAGGGTGCGAGGTGTCATCGCAGGCCCCACCACCCCACCGGTCACGCCTCCCCGGGGCCGTCCCTCGCCCCGCCCTCCGGCGGGCACAAACGGCTACACGCTGACCTCAAGGGAGGACGCCCCCTTGATCAGGAAGTCTGTGGCGACATTGTACGGTTCCCGCGCGCGGGATGCAACGTCGAACGGGGCGGAACGTTACCCCGCCACGCGGGCGATGCACTCGATCTCCACGTCGCAGAATTTCGGGAGCGCCGCCGCCTGCACCGCTGCCCGCGCGGGGCGGTGGTCGCCGAAGTGCCGGGCGTAGACCTCGTTCATTTCCTGGAAGGTGTGCATGTCAGAAAGGAACACCGTGGTCTTCACCACGTGTTGGAGCGAAGACCCGGCGGCCTCCAGCACCTGCGCCAGGTTCCGGAGGCAGCGGTCGGTCTGCTCCGCCACACTGCCCCCCACGAGTTCGCCCGTGTCGGGATCCAGCGGAATCTGGCCGGAACAGAAGACCCAGCCGTCCACCACGACGGCCTGGGAATACGGTCCGATGGCGGCGGGGGCGTGATCGGTGCGAACGGGCGTCAGTTCACTCATGAATGGCTCCTTCTCGGGGTTCAGGATCGGGTGCGCCCTCCCGGGCGACATGACGCAGGATGTCGGCGGTGCTCACGGTGGCGGCGCCGGCCCGGGCCACTTCGAGGGACGCGGCCACGTTGGCGAGCTCCGCCGCCTCCACGATATCACCGCCGGCGGCCAGGACCGCCGCCACGGTGGCGGACACGGTGTCTCCCGCTCCGGAGACGTCGAAGACGTCCAGCGATCGGCCGGGAATCCGCACCGAAACCCCCTCCTCCGTCTGGAGGGCCATGCCCCGCTCCCCCAGTGTGAGGAGCAGGTGCCGGCATCCCAGGCGGCGCCGCGTGGTTTCCATCCATTCGCCGTCGTCGGGGTGCGCGAAGTCGCCCAGCGCATCCTGCAGTTCACGGAGGTTGGGCTTGAGGACGGTGGCGCCGCCGTAGGCGAAGAAGCGCCGGCGTTTGGGATCCACCACCCAGGGGATCCCCCGGCGCTGGGCGGCGGCACGCACCGCGTCGATGACGTCGGGGACCAGGACGCCCTTGTCGTAATCCGCCACGACGATGACATCGGCGGCGTCGGCGCGTTCCCGGACCGCGGCAGTGAGACGATCCGCGACATCGGGCGGAACGTCACGCTCGTCTTCCACGTCGAATCGGGCCACATGCTGTCGGCGAGCCAGAACCCTGGTCTTTTCGGTGGTGGGC
>WGEM01000137.1 GCA_015492755.1 Gemmatimonadota bacterium
CCTCCCCCCCGCCCGCCGGATCTCCCGGCGCACGCGTTCCGCCGTCTCCGGCGCCAGCGTCAGCGCCCGCATCACGTCCCGTGCGGGCAGGGGCGGGGATGGGGAGCTCAGAGCGGTCCTCCGTTTTCGGAAGAGGATGGACGCACGGTGGCCCTCAGGTCTTGAGCTTCTTCTTCCGCGCCGCCGGGAAGAGCACGTTGTTGAGGATCAACCGGTAGCCGGGAGAATTGGGGTGGAGGGCCAGATCGGTGGGCGGATCGCCGATCTGGTGCTCGGTGTCCTCCGGGTCGTGCCCACCGAAGTAGGTCCAGGTACCCTCGCCCAGGTTCCCGTGGACGTACTTGGCCCATCCGCCCTCCTGCGCCAGAACCACCGTGCCGGGCTTCAGCCGGTCCTTCCGGAAGGCCGTGGTGAGACCGTAGAAATCCGGCAGGACCGCCTCGTGGTTCTGCGTGAGCATCGCCGGCACCGGATCGAACTTCGCGGAGAAGTCGAAGAGGGTGTAGACCCCCAGCTCCTGGCGCCACGGCGTGTTCACCTGGTGGCTGTCGATGTCGCTGAAGGCGTTGATGGCGGGGGAGGTCTGCACCTGGGCGCCCTGGAACGCCATGGCGTGGTCCCAGTCCATCCTGGCCGAGGCGTCGGGGGCGGGGGGTGTGCCGTCGGAGTACGCCGCGGCGATGTCCACGGCGTGCGCCGCCAGCGCCAGCTCCAGCGTCTCCGTGGCGGAGCACATGGCGAAGAGGAATCCCCCGGACTCCACGTAGCTGCGGATACGCTCCGCGACGACCTTCTTCAGCGCCGGGACGTCCGGGTATCCGAAACGCGTCGCCACCTCCTGGTTTCGCGCCACCTCCTCCTGGAGCCACGGGGCTCCGGCGTAGGTGAGGAAGAACTTGGAATACTGGCCGGTGAAGTCTTCGTGGTGGAGGTGGAGCCACTCGTAGTCCCCCAGCCCGTCGGTGAGCACCTCCGGGTCCCAGACACGGTCATAGTCGATGCCGGCGTACTCCAGCGCCATGGTCACGGCGTCGTCCCACGGGGTGGAGTTGGGCGGCGTGTAGATGGCGATGCGGGGCGCCCGCTCCAGCGGCACCGCGGCCATGTTGGACCGCTCGATCACCGCGCGGATCTGCGCTTCGTCCCCGGCGTCCACCGCCACCAGGCTCACCCCCCGCAGCGCGGCCTCGCGGCGCACCTCCGGCCGGTCCGGGAGGAGGAACGAGCCGCCCCGGTAGTTCAGCAGCCACTCCGACTTGAGCTCCTGCCGCAGCGCCCAGTACGTGAGCCCGTATGCCCGGAGGTGATTCTCCTGCCTGCGGTCCATGGGCACCAGGAGCCACTGCGCCGCGGCGGGCCGCGGCGCGCACGCCAGCACCACCAGCAGGGCGAGAACCCGGCGACGTCCCCTCATGGCGCCTCCTCCACCGAGCCGCCGCCGCGGGCGCGAAGGCGTTCCAGCTCCAGGCGGGCGTCGGGCACCAGCGGTCCGTCGGGGTTCTGAACGATGAGTCCCTCCAGGAGGGTGATGGCCTCCGACACGCCTCCCGACGTGGCGGCCAGGTGGCGCGCCAGCGCCAGGACCGCCGCGGGGGCCTCGGGAGCCTCGGGATACGCCTCCACCAGCCGGCGGCGGAGCGCGGCGGCCAGGAGCGGATCACCCGCGGCGTCCGCCATGCGGGCGGCGTGCGCCAGGAGCGCGGGACGGTCCCCCTCCGGAAGCGTGTCGGCAGCGGCGGCCAGCGCACGCGCCACGTCGCCCCCTTCACCACGGTGCGACGCCACCGCCGCCTGCGCCAGCGCCTGCGCGGAGGCGGGCTCCAGGCGGCCCAGGAGCGCCGCAAGCTGGATCACCTCGGTGGCCTGGTGCGCCGGGAGCCCGTTTACCGCCAGAAGGAGCTGGCGGCGCCCCGGCTCCACCTGGCCGCGATCCAGGAGGAGGAAGCCCCGCTCCAGTGCCGCGAACGGCCCAGCCGCGCCGATGAGGACGGCCGCGGCGCCGGAGGTCTCCCCGCGCCTCTGGAGCGCCGCCGCCAGCTCCGCCGCCAGCGCGTCCGTCTCCTCCCAGCCGGGAAAATCATCGCGGAAGGCGCTCAGGAGCCGGAGCGCCGTCCCGGCGTCGGCCCGCGGCGCCTGCAGGCGCACGATCTCGGCCCGCACCCGGCGCTGATCCACCGAGCCCTGCGTGAGAAGCCCGGCGAGCCGCTCCAGAGCCTGGACCGCCACCAGCGTATCGCCTTCCTCCAGCGCCAGATCGGCGGTGCGCCGCTCCACCCGCCTTCGCTCGCCCGTCGAGGCGGCATCGTCGCCCAGCTCACGGAAGGCCCACGCCGCCACACCCGGAAGGTCCCGGGCTCGGGCCCGGGTGGCCAGCTCCTCCAGAAGCTCCGTGCGGGCGGGCTCCGCCAGCGCCGCCACCGCCTCCCTGCCCCGCTGGAGCGCGTCGTCGGCCAACCCCGCTTCCACCAGCACCACCGCCGCGGCGGCCCGGGCTCCGCCGCCGCCGCGCTCCACCAGCGCGTCCGCCAGGAGTCGCGCCCCCCGGCTGCCGTGTCCGGCGCCGGGACGCACGCGGCGAAGCACCGCGTCCAGCCCCACCTCGCCGCCGTCCACCGCCGCCGCCCAGGCGCGCGCGGCGCCCTCCAGGTCGCCCGTCTCCGCCCGGAGGTCACCCTCCTCCAGACGGAACGCCGCCGGGTCCGCCAGGCGCGCCCTGCCCCGCTCCAGCACCTGGAGCGCCCGCTCCGATCCCTGTCTCTTATA
>WGEM01000138.1 GCA_015492755.1 Gemmatimonadota bacterium
TCCTTGGTGTCTTCGAGGGTGGTGCGGAACCGCACCGCCGCCACGATCCCGGCCAGCGAGAACGCCAGCGCGACGCTGTTCTGTACGATGAGGACGATCCCCGTCACCGCCACCGGCAGGATGAGGAGCGTGTGCACCACCGACTCGCTGTAGCCCCGGTACCGGTGGGTGATCATGTACACCCAGGTTACCGGGACCATGATGGCCAGCGCCGCCCCCATGGACGCCAGCGCCACCAGCGCACCGCCCGCGAGTCCGCCGGGGCTCAGCGGAGCGCCCACGGGTGGAGCGCCGCTCTGGTCCAGGAAGTCCGCGGCTCCCGAGACGGCCTGGCCCGCGGCGAACACGCCCCACAGCTCCGGGACGTAGCGGATGGCCGCCACCACCCCGACGGCGGCCACACCGTAATAGGCCAGCACGCGCCCCAGGCCCCGAAGATCCGATCTGCGCGCGCGTCCGGTTGCCGTCATGTGCGGGCTGCCTGGGCTCAGGGGGGGCGGAGGCTCCGATGCTGGCGTCATGATGCGTCCCGGGCGGGTGCGCGGCAAGCAACGCGCTGGCGTCACCGGGTTCCCGGCCCTACAGTGAGGCGTACCGCGAAGCCGCGCACCCGAGGCCCGGAGACCCGCCCATGTGTCGACTCGCCGGAACGGTCCTTGCGCTGGCCGCCGCGTTGCAGGCCGCGACGCCGCTGGCGGCCCAGGACGCGGAACTCCCCACACCCGAAGAGTACGACCGCCGTCAGGCGGAGGCGGAGGCCCTTCCTCTCTTCCAGTCGGAAGAGCCGCTGAAGATGACCCTCCGCACCGACATCGAATTCCTCCGCGACAAGCGCCCCGACACCATGGACATCGAGGGCACACTCGAGTTCGTGGATCTGGATGGTCGCATCAGGGAGATCCCCATCGAGGTGCGGACCCGCGGCAATTTCCGACGTAGCAAGCGCAACTGCAACTTCCCTCCCCTCCGCCTGGACTTTCCGAAGAAGCGGGTGGAGGGCACGGTCTTCGAGGGGCAGGACAAGCTCAAGCTGGTCACCCCGTGCCACGACTCCCGAAGCGCCTATCAGGACTACGTCCTCAAGGAGTATCTGGTCTACCGCACGTACAACATCCTCACACCCATGTCCTTCCGGGTGCGGTTGGTGGAGATCACCTACGAGGACGTAAACGGCGAATACGACACCCGCACCAAGTACGGATTCCTCATTGAAGACGAGGAGCACATGGCGGCCCGCAACCGGGCCGTCCCGTGGGACGTTCCGCAGTTCCATCCCGCCCTCACCGACGGGAAGCTCTCGGTTCTGGCGTCCATGTTCGCCTACATGATCGGCAACACCGACTACTCCCCCGTCTTCTTCCACAACGCGAAGCTCATCCGCACGGAGGAGGGGCGGTACGTCCCCATCCCGTACGACTTCGACTTCTCCGGAGCGGTGAACGCCCGCTACGCGGCGCCGGACCCCAAGCTTCCCATCCGCCGCGTCACGGACCGCCTCTACCGTGGCTTCTGCAGGCCCGAACTCCAGCGGGAGTGGATCGCCGAACTGTTCAACGAGAAGAAGGACGAGATCTGGGCGCTCATCCAGAACTTCACGTTGCTGGATGAGGACGAGCGCGAGGAGATGCTCGACTTCTACGAAGAGTTCTACGAGGTCATCAACGATCCCCGGAAGTTCGACCGCGAGATCGTCCGGGCGTGTCGGTCGTGGTGAAGGCGTCCAGCCGGGCGCGCCGCCTCCAGGCCCAGAGGTCCGACGAGCGGGCCATCGCGGAAATGGTGGGCCTGGTTCAGGGCATCGTGGCGGACGGGAGGGTTTCGGCGGAGGAGGCCGAGCGCCTGGCGGCGTGGACGCGAAACCATCCCGAGACGGCTCTGCGCTGGCCTGCCAACATCCTGGCCCTTCACCTCACCCGGATCTTCGAAGACGGGCGTGTGGACCGTCGGGAACGGGCGCGCCTGCGCGCGATGCTGGAGCAACTCGCCGCCAACCCCGCCGGCTTTGCCGGAGGCTTCCGCCTGGCCACCGACCTGCCCATCCCCCGCCCCGAGCCACCGGTGGTGTTCGAGGGACGGACCTTCCTCTTCGCCGGCGAGATGGCGTACGGACCGGTGCACGCGTGCGAGCGCGAGGTTCAGGAGCTGGGGGGCTCGTGCCTCAAGACGGTGACCCGCAGGCTCGACTACGTGGTCATCGGGGCCATCGCCGCTCAGGACTGGGCGCAGCGGGCCTTCGGCGCCGTGGTGGATGACGTGGTCCGCTACCGGGCGCGAGGCGTCTCCATCGCCGTCATCACCGAGGAGCACTGGGCGGCGGCGCTCCCCTGAGGGGCGGGGTCCGCCGGCCCCTCCTCCCGTCAGTCGGGGCGGCCGGATTCGAACCGGCGACCCCCTGCTCCCAAAGCAGGTGCGCTACCGGACTGCGCCACGCCCCGTCGGCGAAGAACATATCGCGCGCGCGGGCGGACCGGTAGCGGGACGTGGGTCACTCCTGCGAAGGGTTCGGGCGGTGTTGGAGTGCCACGGACCCCGTCCTCCGCAGCGTCTCCAGGTCAAACGGTTTTTCCACCGTGGACACGGCCCCGAGGAGGTGGGCGTCCTCCAGCAGCTTGGAGGCCGGAGTCCGGCCAGAAGCTGCAGATCGTCATCCGCCACAACGACGCGAGGCATGACCGTTCCTCCGTCAACAGGCCTGCTCGTGGTACCCGGCTCCCATCTCAACGGACCAGCACGCTGCGCGCCGCCTCCGCCTGCTCCATCTTCCAGAGTTCCAGGAGCGTGCGGTTGACCTCCCGGGAAATATAGGATTCCAGCGGCGCTCCGGATTCCGTCACCTGCCGTGAACCCGCCATCGCCCCGGGCTCTCCTCGGGCCATCCTCCCCACCACGTACCCTGCGAGCACCGCCGCCAGCGCCGCGCCGGCCACGCCCAGAGCGAGCCGCCACCGCCGCCGTTGCGCCCGGCGCTTCGACACCCGCCGGTCCACCGCCGCCCGGAGTTCCTCCACCGACGGGACGGGAGTACGCTCCTCCCGTCCCG
>WGEM01000139.1 GCA_015492755.1 Gemmatimonadota bacterium
CACCGCCGTGTCCAGGAGCGGCACGCCGAGGATGAGCACCGGCGCCGCCAGTACGGCCACCAGACTCCGGGAGCCCCCCGGAGCGGGCGCCAGCGCGAGGCCCGCCAGCGCCAGCCCTACCGGGAGCGACCCCGAGTCACCCATGAAGATCCGAGCAGGCGGCACGTTGTGTGCGAGGAACCCGAAGAGCGCCGCCGCGAGTCCCACGGCGAACACGGCAAGGCTGGGCTCTCCCTCCAGCAGGAACACCGCCGCGAGGTAGGTCGCGGCGATCCCCGACACACCCGCCGCCACCCCGTCCATGTTGTCCAGGAGGTTCACCGCGTTCGTGACCCCGACAAACCACAGGAGGGAGATGCCGGCATCCACCCACCCCACGCCCGTGAGGCGGAGCCCGATTCCCGCGGCCACCAGCACCGACGCCGCCACCACCTGTCCCATCAGCTTGGGGAGCGGGCGCAGTTCCACCAGGTCGTCCACAAGCCCCACGATGAAGGCCAGCGCCACGCCCACCGCCAGCGCCTGCCAGGGCAGGAGCGGGAGAAGCCCACCCCGGGCACCGGGATCGAGTTCCCGCACCAACTCCGGTTCCAGGGTGAGGCCCACGCCGATGGCCAGCCCGAACCCTGCGAAGATGGCCACGCCCCCGACGGCCGGGGTGGGCCGCGCGTGCCAGCGGTCCGCCTGAACGCCCCGGATCAGCCCCGCGCGGATGGCTGCGTGGCGAACGATGGGTGTGAGCACCACCGTGGCGACAAGCCCGATTCCGCCGGTGAGTGCCAGGAGGAGGATGGCGTTCATGCGCCGAAGGTATTCACCACGCCCACGCGATGCACAAGAGTGCACCGGCACGCACCCGATGACTCCCGGCTACGAAGGCGTGGTTTCGTGACCACCCCACCTGCCCTGAGAAATCCAGGTAGAGATCCGGCGCCACACTCCGCCCCACGCGAGCGCGGACACTCCACAGTGATTCGGCAGGCCCGTCCCGGACCACCCGGACCCTCCCGCGCGCCGGCCGGCGGGTGAGGACGTCGGACGTCCACCTCGTCCAGTCGAACTCGATCCGGCTCCGGGTCCCCGCGGTCCGATCATGATACGTGTACGCCACCCGAACGGACCGGGCGCCCGGACCCAAGGGTGAGCCCAAGCCGACCCCGTCTACGGAATAGCCGTCCGTGAACGCGTGATGCCGGTACAGAAGGTCGCCCGTGGTGAGGATTTCCAGCCCCCAGCCGTGTCGGCCGTACGCGCCGAGCCCCGTGCGGGTGAGCGAGAGCCGCGCCCCGGACGTGTAGCGAACCGCATCGCCCAATCGTGCCTGATCCAGATCATCGACCACCACCTCGGCATCCACCAGGAGGGGAGCTCCCCCGCCAGTCCGCCAACGGAGGCGTACACCGGCGCGCTTGTCCGAGAAGGTGAAGTCCCGGTCGGGTTGGAAGAGGTCCCAGACGAAGCTCAGGTCCTTCAGCCGGTCTCCAAGTGACGCCGCCGGCGCGCCCTCACCCCCCTGCCGGTTAAGAATCGAGATCGACCACGACAACCCGTACCGCACGAGGTGCACGAGTTCCAGTCCGAAGAGCCCCCCGTCCGGAAAGTCCGCCCGCGGGCCCACCGACGCTGCCGTAACGCGCCAGCGGAAGGCCCCCAGTGAGCCCAGATCCACCGAGCGGCTGGAGGAGAGGGCGGCAGCCCGTAGCGGGGCGCCCGTACCCGACAACAGGAGCGTCTCCCTTCCGTCGGAGCCCTGCCACCAGTGCATCCGGCCCGCACGTACCCGTACGCTCCGCCCCACGCTCACGCCGGCGTACCACCATTCGACCCCGCGTGCGGCGCGCCGGGGGATGGCCCCATTCGCACGGAGGTACGCAGCGCGGGCGGAGACCCCGAGCTCCACGACCTCGCCGGGGCGCATCGTCACCGCACCACGTAGAGCGGCGGTGAAGCGGTCCCCGTAGGTCCTCCCTCCGGGCCGCGACCAGAAGGGGTTCACCACCCCACGG
>WGEM01000140.1 GCA_015492755.1 Gemmatimonadota bacterium
GGGCGCCGTCGCGGATCCCCTGGAACTCCACCCCGTAACGCCGCTCGAAGGTCTCGGCCAGCGCCACGAAGTACTCGGAGTTGATGCCGAACGAGTACGGATGGCTCGGGAAGCCGGTAATCATGTCGCCGTACCCGGGGAGTTTCCCGTCGTCCGCACCCGGCCACCACCCCTTCACGGTGGGACCCACCAGGATCATCGGCCGCCGATCGTCGTCGGGCCACTGCTCCATGGTGCGCAGCGCCGCGAAGATCTGGTCGAAGTCGTTTCCGTCCTCCACCCGCAGGACGTTCCAGCCGTATGAGGCCCACTGCTGGGCGATGTCGTATCCGGTGTACTCCGAGCGGATGACACCGCCCACCAGCGCGTCGTCGATGCCGGCGTTGTTCTCGCTCAGCAGGATACGCAGGCGCTTGCCCACCTGCTGCGCCAGCGCCGCCGTCTTGAGCTCCTGGGCATGGCCCTCGGTCATGGCGAATTCGCCTTCCAGCGCCACCACCTTGATCCCGGGAGGCGCGCCCGCCACGTCCCAGAACATGGCCTTACCCGCCGACACCGCCACACCGATGCCCGACGGGCCGCCGTTCACGTCGTTGGTGACGTCGGTGCTTTCGGCGTGGCCCATGAGGGGGCGGATGCCCCTGAGCTTCGCCTGGGCGAAGAGGGGGTGATCCTCCAGGTCGTGCTCCTGGAGGATGGTCTTCATGGCGCCCGGACTCCGGCGGAAGCCCAGCGCGTCCACCGAGAGGATGGCCACCTCGGGGTCGAAGGCGTAGCGGTCGTCTCCGGTGGCGGCGTGCCGGCGTGCAAGCGCCTCGTACAGGATCATCCAGAGCGCGTAGCCGGTGGGGATGCAGTGCCCCCCCGCCATGAGGAACTTGTCCGCGAAGGGATGCTTGGGCTGGCGTATGTCGTAGGAGAGCCCGCCGAACTCCGGGCCGCCCAGGTGAAGCGCCACGTTGTACGGCGTGTAGGCCAGCGGACCGCCAAAGTGGCCCGATCCCCGGTAGTTGCCCAGCAGCACCAGGATCATGGCCGTCATGAACGCCACGTCGTCGAAGTATTCGCGCTCGTACGGCGGGAGCTCCACCTCGCGGGTCTCTTCACGGCGCCGGGCGTCGACGGTGGTGACTGCGGCCACCCCCGTCCGGGAAACGGTCTCCTGACTCATGGGCAAGATCCTCTGAAGTCTCTTCTTGGCGTATGCTCGGGTTCGGTGTGCGTCAGCTCAGAGCGTGAGCCGGACGCCGGACGACACGAAGCGCTGGAATCCCGCCTCGTCCACCGCCGCCTCGGCGATGCGGCGCACGGCCTCCGCCAGTTCGTCATCGCTGTTGGCGGTGGAGATGCGCAGGAAGTGCTGCCCCTCCGAGCCCAGTTCACTGAAGGAGCGCCGGTCCATGGCGGCGACGTGGTACTCGTGCAGGAGGAAGAGCTGGAAGAGCGTGGAGGGGCTGGAGTTGCACTTCACGTCCTCCCCGAGGCGCTGGAAGGCGTCCAGCGCACCGATGCGCTCCAGCGCCCCCGCGATGTTGGGGAAGGCGTAGAAGGCACCCTTCGGCATCTGGCACCGGATTCCCTCGATGCGGTTCAGGCCCGCCACCACCAGGTCACGGCGTCGCTGGAAGGCCTCCACCATCCGGCGAATGGCTACCTCGCTCTCGGGGGAGCGCAGCGCCTCGATGGCGCCCCACTGGTTGTACGGCGGAATGGAGGCGAAGTAGTTGATGGCCAGCTTCCGGTGCACCAGCGCCTCCTCCACCGTGGGGTACACCGCCCATCCGACACGGCCGCCCGTCCAGGCATAGGTCTTCGATACGCCCGACGCGATGATGGTGCGCTCCTCCATCCCCGGCATGGACGCGATGGAGATGTGGGCGTCGCCGTCGAAGGTGATGGCCTCGTAGGACTCGTCGGAGTACACCCGCACGTGCGGGCCCGTCCGCTCCAGAATGAGTTCCGCCAGGCCCTCGAGCTGCTGGCGTGTGGCTACGCCACCCGTGGGGTTGGACGGGAAGTTCAGGAAGATGAGGCCCGTCCGCTCGCTGAGGAGCGGCTCCAGTAGCTCACGGGTGAGCCCGAACCCGTCCTCCTCGCGGAGGATCACGGGGATGGGGATGCACCGGAAATAAGGGATGAACGACTCGAAGAGCGGGTATCCCGGCGAGGGGTAGATCACCTCTTCGTCCGCCTCGCTGTAGGCCATGTGCGCGAACCCGATGGGGGGGCGGCCGCCCGGGTAGATCACCACCCGCCTCGGGTCGATGTCCAGGCCGTGGCGCTCCGAGAGGGACTCCGCCACCGCGGCACGGAGTTCCGGAATGCCCTGGGGGTCGCAGTAGGTGGTGAGACCGGCGTCGATGGCGCGCTTCACCGCTTCGGCGATGTGCGCCGGGAGGGGAAAGTCCGGCTGACCCAGATTGCAGCGGATGACCCGCGCGCCGCCGGCCTCCACCTCGGCGATCCTGGCTCCGAACGCGAAGGCGGCTTCGGTGCCGATGCGGTGAACCCGGTCGGCGAAGAGGGCCTGGGGCGGTGCGGCTGTCGTCATGTACGGTGACCTCGCTCGGGCTGCGGCGTCTGCGACGGCGGGGGGCGACCGAGTCGTAAAGATATCGCATTTCGCCCCGGCCTCCCGGTAGGGAACCGGAGGAGAGGATCGTCGGGGGATTCCCTCATGGCAAGGGATTTGCCTCGCACCCCGGGTCTGGGGATCTTCCCGGCATGGATCTCTCGGTCACCGCCGCCGCACGGAGTGAGCTGGCCGCCGCCTACCTCCAGGCGGTGGTGACGCTGGGGCTGGTGCTTCTCTGCGGACTCCTCTACCGGCGCTATCGCAAGCCGTACTTCGCCATCTGGGCCACCGCGTGGGGGCTCTACGCGCTGCGCCTCGGCGCCATCATTACCTTTCTCCACGACGGTCGAGCGCTCTGGCTCTTCTGGCATCAGGTCATCACCGGGTGGACGGCGCTGGCGCTTCTGTGGGCGGCGCTGGTCTTCGCCCAGCGCACGCCGTGGCGGAGCCGCTACTGGGTCTTCGCGGCGCTCCCGCTGGTGTGGTCCTACGTGGCCATCTATGTGCTGGATCACTTCCTCTGGGCGGCAGCGCCCATGGTGGCCTTCCTGAGCCTCACCACGGCCTGGACGGCCTGGGCGTTCCTGCGCTACGACCGGATGGTCCGCTCCCCGGCGGCGCGCTTCCTGGCCGTGGTCCTGCTCCTGTGGGCCCTGCATCACCTGGACTATCCCCTGCTGCGTGCACGGGGGGCGTGGGCTCCGTGGGGCTACTACCTGGACATCATCTTCGAGACCGCCATGGGGCTGGGGATCCTCTTCCTGGTGCTGGAGGACCTGGACGAGGGGCTCCGGACGCTCACGGCCCTCTCCGGCGAACTCCAGCGGCGCGACCCGGAGGGAGAGCCCGTCACGGAGGCCTTCCTGCGGCGGGCGCTCTCGCTGCGCGGCGTCCACGGCTCGGCGCTCTACCTCGTGTCCGGGCGAGGCGGCGCCTTCGTGCACGGCGCTGGAGTGGCGGCGCTCTGGCCCTTCGAGGGCGCTCCCGGAGCGGCGGTGGAGGCGGCGGAGCGTGTGCGACGCACCGCGCTCCCGGCGCTGGTGAGCGACTCGGGCCAGGCGACACCCGGCTGGCGCTACCCCTACACCGCCGCGCTGCCGATCCTGCGGGACGACGAGGTGGTGGGCGCGCTGGTGGTGGTGGGTGAGGCGCGGGACCCCTTCACGGTCCTGGACAACCGCTTCCTCCTGGCCTTCGGCCAGCAGGTGGGTGCCGCACTGGCCAACGAAGATCTGGCGAGGACTCTGGAGGCTCGCACCCACGAGCTGGAACGGCTCCAGGACCGCATGGTCCACCAGCATGAGGAGGAGCGGGCCCGGCTCTGGCGGGCGCTCCACGACGAGACGGCGCAGGTGCTGGCGGCGCTGAACCTGCAGCTCGGCCTCCTTCAGGAGCGGGCCGACGACGGCCTGGCCGTGGGGCTGGAGCGGGCGAAACGCCTGGTGGCCGAAGGGATCCGGAGCATCCGCTCGGTGACGCGGGACCTGAGACCCATGGCTCTGGACGACCTCGGGCTGGTGCCGTCGCTCCGGGCGCTGGCCCGCGACTTCGACGCCGATGAAGGCTTCACGGTGGAGCTCCAGGTGGAGGATCCCTTGCCGGAGGTGGAGGCCGACGCCGAAGTGGCGCTGTACCGGAGCCTTCAGGAGGCGCTGGCCAACGCGGTACGTCATGCCGGAGCGTCGCGGGTGGAGGTTTCCCTGGGGCTACGCGAGCGTCACCTTTGTCTCCGGGTCCGGGATGACGGACGCGGTGTCCCCGACGATCTCCTGGAGCGGTTGCGGAGTCGTGGCGGCCTGGCGGGGATCCGGGAGCGGGTGCTGGCCACCGGAGGGTCGTTCGAGTTCCGGAACGCCCCCGGTGGGGGAGCGGAACTCGTAGTCTGTGTACCTCTGAACGAGGCCGAGGTGAAGGCGCGTGAGTGACGAACAGACGATCCGGATCCTCATCGCCGACGACCACATGGTGGTGCGTCAGGGGATTCGCACGGTGATCGAAGACGTACCCGAGTTCGAGATCGTGGCGGAGGCCGGAGATGGCGAGGAGGCGCTCCGCCTCGTGCGGGAAGTTGGGCCGGACGTGGTGGTGCTCGATGTGACGATGCCCGGCAAGACGGGGCTGGAGGTGGCCCGGGAGATTCGCGAAGCGGGGCACGACGTGGCGGTGCTGATTCTGTCCATGCACGACGACCCCGAATACGTGCTGCAGGCGGTCCGGGCGGGCGCGGACGGGTACGTCCTGAAGGACGTGGCCCCGGGAGAGCTCCGCGAGGCCATCCGGGCGGTGGCGTCGGGCAAGGAATTCTTCACGCCGCGGGTGACGCACCAGCTCAGCGTGGCGCTGCGAGAGGAGCTGGAGCGGGAGCAGCGGCGGGCACGCATCGACAGCCTCACCGGACGGGAGCGGGAGGTCCTGCTGGGCATCGCCGACGGAAAGACCAATCGCGAGATCGCCCAGGAACTCGGAATCAGCCCCCGCACCGTCGAGACGCACCGGGAGCGGGTGATGGCCAAGCTGCGCACCCGCACCGTCGCGGGCCTCACCCGCCTTGTGATCGAGCACGGCCTGGCGGAGGAGTGAGGGGCGCCCCCCCTCACGGCGTGTGGGGAAAGCTCGGTCCGGGATCGGCCCGATCCGTCCTGACGTAGAAGACCGAATTACGCAGCTCCGGCCCTCCTCCTAGCTTCGCCACAGAAGATTTCGCACGAGGGCTTCGCAGGAGGTGCGGGCATGTTGACGGGTATGAGGAAGATCGGGCGCACGGGAGCTGTGCTTGGTGCGGCGCTCACGGCGCTGGCGGTGACGTGGACACCCCTCCGGGCTCAAGCGTCCGCGGACACCACCGGATCGGTTACCGACACCCTCGTCTTTCGTGGTGACCCCATCGTGGTGACCGCCACGCGGGGACCCAGGGAGGTATCGCTCACGCCGCGACCGGTGTCGGTGGTGCAGAGGCGCGATCTCCTGGAGAAGATGCCCAACACGGTGAGCGACCTCTTCCGGACGCTTCCCGGCCTCGACGTGGCGGGTGTGGGCGTGAACCAGGGCCGCCCCCAGATCCGGGGCCAGAAGGGTCAGCGCATCCTGCTGTTGGCCGACGGGTTGCGCCTGAACAACTCCCGGCGCCAGCAGGACTTCGGTGAACTCCCGGCGCTGGTGGACGTGCACGCCGTGGAGCAGGTGGAGATCGTGCGGGGGCCCGCGTCGGTGCTCTACGGCTCCGACGCCATCGGCGGGGTGGTGAACATCATCACCCGGGTGCCCCGCGTGCAGGGTCTCCACGGCGAAGCGTCGCTCCGTTACGGCGACGTGGAGAATCAGCGGACCGGGGCGTTCCAGGTCTACGGGCGGTTCGGCGACGTGTCGCTGCGGGCGGGCGGGACCGTCCGCCGGGCGGACGCCTACGAGGCGCCGGCGGGTACCTTCGGCAACATCCGCCTGGACCGTGACGCGGTGGTGGAGGGGACCGGGACCCGCGACCGCAACCTGAACGTCCGTCTGGGATACGACTTCGGGCCCCGGCACCACACCTTCGCGCAGGTGGACCGTTACGACGCCGAGAAGTCCGGCTTCGGCAGCGTGGACCCGGCGCTCTACGACCCCGACGGCGTGCCCATCCACATCACCTACCCGTTCCAGGACTTCACGCGGGTCACGGCGGGGTACCGCGGCGAGGAGCTGGGCGCCGCGCTGGCGGACCGTCTGGAGATTCTGGCGTACGGGCAGGACAACGAGCGGCAGCTCAACTTCGGCGTCGGACCCTTCCCGGCGGGCCCCGGCGCCATCGAGATCAACAACCTGAACGAGACGGACATCCGCTCCTACGGCCTCCGGGCGGAGGCCCGGAAGCTGGCGGCACCGGGGCTCCTCCTCACCTACGGGCTGGACGTGTGGCGCGACCACGCGCTGGGGACCGACATCGGCACCACCAGCATGGTGGGCTTCGGCCCGGTGCCCATCGAGCGCGTGGACAGCACGCCGCAGCTTCCGGAGGCCACCTACCTGAGCGCGGGACTCTTCGCGCAGGGTGAGATCGAGGCCACCGACCGGCTCAGCCTGGTGGCGGGCGCCCGCTGGCAGCACGTCCAGGCGGAGACCTTCGAGACACCGGGGCTCGACCAGGAGCCGGTGTCCATCACCGACGCCACCGCCGTGGCGGCCCTCAACGCCCTCTTCCGCGTCACCGACGAGGTCTCGCTGGTGGTGTCGGTGGGGCGGGGCTTCCGCTCCCCCAACCTCATCGAGCGGTTCTTCGACGGGCCCACACCGGAGGGGAGCGGCTATCAGGTGCGCAACCCCGACCTGGGGCCGGAGAAGAGCTTCAACGTGGACGTGGGCGTGCGGGTGCGCGGGGAGCGACTGGTGCTCGAGGCCTTCGCCTTCCGGAACAAGATCACCGACGGCATCCGGATCGAGGCGCTGGACTACGAGGTGGAGGGATTCCAGGCCCACCGCAACGTCAACGTGGACCAACTCCTCTTCCGGGGCGTGGAGCTCAACGGCGACCTCGCGCTGGGCGGGGGCTTCTCCCTGCGGAGCACCTTCACGTGGATGGACACCGAGAACCTGCTGGACGTGGAGAATCCGGTGGGCGAGGCGTACGCCACGAAGCTCACCGGGACGCTGCGCTACGACGCGCCCGGTGGTCGTTTCTGGGCGGAAGGAGAGGTGCGCCACAACGGGGAGCAGAAGGAGGTGGACTTCGGCGAGGCGAATCCCGTCGGCCCGGTGGCCCCGGCCTTCACGGTGGCCCATCTCCGTGGAGGAATCCGGGTCTGGCGCTCCGAATCGGGCATGACGCACCGGCTCCTCTTCGCGGTGACCAACCTCACCAACGAGCTCTACGCCGAGTTTTCCAACGTGGGCTTCTTCCGTCCGGAGCCGAAGCGGAACCTCACGCTGGCCTGGAACGTGTCGTTCTGAGGCCCCGGGGCGGGCCGGCGTCGTCGGGTCGCCGGCCCGTTCCGCCTCTCCCGATCCTGCTCACCGGAGTCTTCACCCATGCCCGGCTTTGTGCACTACATCCCC
>WGEM01000141.1 GCA_015492755.1 Gemmatimonadota bacterium
CCTAGGCGGCGCGACGATGGCGTAGCCCGAGCTACGTCCAGGAGCGCCAACGACGGAGGCGGGGCCGTTCCACGCCCAACCCACAATCTTCGGTCTCATGGTCCTGCAGGTGGATGGGCACATGGTGGGTTCGCGGTTGATCCATCGTCGCTTCTCCTCGCCGTAGCGCTGCTACGACTCGTCGGCGCTCCTCGACTGAACACGCGAACGCACCACGTGCGCGGCCCACTCCTTTACTCGGACAGGCTCCTAGGCGGGCCTCCTCCAGCGCGCGGTCCTCCAGGATGGTGACGGCGCAGAGGAGCACAGGGTCGTAGCGCTTCAGTCGGTCCAGGTAGATGCGGGTGAGCTCCTCCGACGTGAGGTGCCCGTCCCGGATGAGCGCCGAGAGCCGATGCACCGGCAGGTACGCGATCTCGCGCTCGTCGCGGGGCACCCGACCCGTCCACGGCGCCACGGGGATGGGGTGGCGGGCGAAGGGGTCGACGCCCTCACGGTGCCACCGGGCGTAGAGCGCCCCCGTCCCTCCGGGATAGGCCTGGAAGGCGAAGGCCGGATGCTCACCGTTGCCCAGCGGCGGGGCGGGCGCCTCCTGCGGCGCGGGCACGGCCTCGCGCCCTCCCCGGGCGCGGGGGGCGGCGGTGAGCCCCTCCGGCACCACGACGCTCCCGGCGGCGGCGGCGGTGAGGCTGAGAAAGGTACGGCGATCGACGGAGTGGTTCGGCATGGTACGCTCCGGCGTTGAACTCACCCGTACGCCGTGGCGGCGCTCCGGCCTCGCGGGGAGGATGCGCGACGGCGTCGGGCGCGGCAACGAGTCGTCGCTGCGATTCAGAGCCAGAGCATCGTCTCGACCACCAGACCCGGACCGAAGCCCACCGCCACCAGCGGCCGCGGCGCGTCCCTGCGCAGCAGGCGCTCCAGGATGAAGACGATGGTGGCCGACGACATGTTGCCGCAGGCGCGGAGTACCTCCCGCGACACCGCCGTGTGCCGGGGCTCGAGCCCGGCGGCAGATTCGAAGGCCTCCAGGATGCGCGGCCCGCCGGGATGCACCGCCCAGGTGGCCACGTCACGCGCACGGAGGCCGTGCGAGGCGAGCCAGGCCTCCATCCACGGGCCCACCTCACGCTCGATGAGGTCCGGGACCCTGGGGGAGAGCGTCATGCGAAACCCGTGATCGCCGATACGCCACGTCATGTCGCCGGCAGTGTCGGGGATCCGGCACGAAGCGAGGGCCGCCAACGTCCAGCGGCCGCTGCGGGCGCACACCACCGCACCCGCGCCGTCGGCGAAGAGGGCGTTGGGCACCAGCGCCTCCCGGTCCCGGCCGTAGGCGAAGTGGAGCGAGCAGAGTTCCACCGCGCAGACCAGCACCACCGCGTCGGGCTCGGCGTCCACCACGGCGCGAGCCACCGCCAGCGCGTTGAAGGCGCCATGGCAGCCCATGAACCCCACGTGCGTGCGGCGCACGCCTCCGTCCAGACCCAGCGACGCGATGAGCTCTTGCTCCACGCCGGGCGCGAAGAACCCGGTGCACGAGGCGCTCACCAGGTGGGTGACGCGGTGGGGCGCCAGCCCCGCGTCGTCCAGCGCCGCCAGCGCCGCCCGGAGCGCCAGCGCCGGAGCTTCCAGCTCGTAGCGCTCCATCCGGGCCCGCGTCCCGGGCCCCTCGTCGTGAGGTCCTGCGGCGGATGGAAAGAAGTCCTGCCGCGTCTCCAGCGGCCCCTCGGACGTCCGGAGCAGGACGCTGTGGCGCCGGTGGATCCCGGAACGGTCATACAGGGCGTGGAGGGCGCGGGCGCGGGCGCCCTCCACGCCGCAGAGCGTCGCATGCAGCCTCGCGGCGTCCCTCTGCGTGAGTGCGTGGGGCGGAAGCGCCGTCCCGATTCCTGCCACCCGGACGCTCACCCCTCCCCATTCCCCCACGGCGCGCGCCGCTGGTCGGCGGCCACCCGCGCCGCGACGCCCGGCGCCGCCGAGGCCAGGCGGACGGCGGCGCGCGCCACTGGCGGGCGCCGCAGGGTCCAGGCGGCGGCCCGACAGAGGCGACTCCCGCGCCTCCAGCCGGCGTCCCAGCGAGCCTGCCACGCCTGCTCCAGCTCCGCCGGCCAGCGCGTGGAGGCCGCCGCCGCCAGGACCAGGGGCGCCAGCGCCCACGCACCCGCCAACGCCCACGTCATCCCCTCGCCGGTGAAGGGCTCCACGTAGCCGGCGGCGTCGCCCACCCGGAAGAGGCGGGGCTCCGCCACGCAGCGGGCGCGCCGCGTCAGGGGCGGCGTGCCCTTCCACCCCCAGACGGGCCCGGCGCCGCCGGGAAGGGGCGGCGCGCCCGCCGCCTCGAGGATCCGTGACACCGCCACACCGGGGCCGCCCAACCGCCTGACGAAGACCGGATCCAGCGCCGCCGCCACATTCACGAGGCCGTCCTCCAGCCGCACCAGCCCCACGTATCCGCCGCGGGCCACCGCCATGTGGACGGTCCCCGGCTCCACGTGGGCACGCTGGGCGCGGAAGACGGCGCCGGCGCCGATGAGGCTTC
>WGEM01000142.1 GCA_015492755.1 Gemmatimonadota bacterium
ACACCTACGAGGGCGTCGCCGGCGTCCACATCGTGGATCTCACCTCCGGCGAACGCTTCGCCGTCCACGACGCGCTCGTCTTCCCGCAGGCGTCCGCCATCAAGATCCCCATCCTTCTGGAGCTCTTCCGGCGCGCGGACACCGATCCCGGCCTCCTGCGGCGCCGCGTGGCCATGACCGACGCGGTGCGCACCGGAGGCTCCGGCGTGCTCCGCCACCTCACAGACGGAGGGAGCGAACTCTCTCTGGAGGACTACGCGGTCTTCATGATCGTGTACTCCGACAACACCGCCACCAACGTCCTCATCGACGAGCTTGGGATGGACGCGGTGAACCGCCTCATGGACGAGCTCGGTGCGTCCCACACGCGACTGCAGCGCAAGATGATCCGACCGGAGGCGTCGGCGCGCGGCCAGGAGAACCTGTCCACCCCCCGGGAGGCGGCGCACATCATGGAGCGCATCGCGGCGTGCGACCTCCCCATGAGCGAGGCGGCGTGCGCGCGGGTGCGCGAGATCCTGGAGATCGAGAAGGGCGGTCCGGTGCGCGACCCCATTCGCCGCAGCGTGAAGGTGGCGTTCAAGCCGGGTGGGATCACCGGCGTGGCCACCGTCTGGGCGCTGGTGGACCTCCCGGACCGGCCGTACGTCCTAGTGGTGATGTCCAGCTACGGCGGCGACGGAGGTGCGCTCATCCGCCAGGTCTCGGAGGCCGCCTGGAGCCATTTTTCCCGTCTCTCCGGCGTCACCGAGTACGGCACCCGCGTGCCGCTGGACGTGAAACGCCGCGTCTCGGGGCGCGGACGGTGAGGAGGGTGCCCGCTTGAGCCTTCGCACCGCACGCACGCTGGCCATCGCCTACCACCTGGCCATGGCGTTCTTCGTCACCTGGCCCGGGATGATCCCCTTCGCCCGGATCCGCCCGCTGGTCCTGGGGCTTCCCTTCTCCATGGCGTGGATCGCAGGCTGGATCGTGGGGAGCGTGGTGGTGCTGGTCCTCCTGGACCGGGTGGAGCGGGCGCACCGGGACGGGGGTGACGGCTGATGGAGCGCTGGGTGGTGGTGACCATCATCATCGCCGCGTACCTGGCGGTGACGCTCACCATCGGCCTCCTGGCGGGGCGGCGCACCACCGAGAGCGTCACCGGGTACGTGGCCGCCGACCGCTCCTTCGGCGTCCTGGTCATGTACTTCGTCACGGGGGCGTCGGTCTTCAGCGCCTTCGCCTTCCTGGGAGGACCGGGCTGGGCGTACTCACGGGGCGCCGCTGCGTTCTACATCCTGGCCTACGGCGCTCTGGGGATGGCGCCCTTCTACTGGATCGGCCCCCGCGCCGCGGCGCTGGGTCGGCGCCACGGGTACGTGACGCAGGCGCAGCTCATCGTGGGGCGCTTCCCGTCCAACCACCTCTCGCTCCTCATCGCGCTGGTGAGCCTCATCGCCTTCGTGCCCTACATCACGCTCCAGATGCGGGGCGCGGGCATCGTCATCGAGGCGGTGACCGACGGACACGTTCCCCTCTGGCTGGGCGCACTGGTGGCCTACGGGATCGTGGTGCTGTACGTGCTCCGCTCCGGCGCCATGGCGGTGGGGTGGACCAACACCTTCCAGGGCGTCTTCATGGTGGTCATCGCCTGGACGCTGGGCATCTACCTGCCCCACCGCCTCTACGGGGGTGTGGGTGAGATGTTCGAAGCCATCGCCGAAGCGCGTCCGGAGCTGCTGGTGCCTCCGGGGCTCACGGCGACGGGTGAGCCGTGGAGCTGGGGCGCGTACTCCACCTTCATCCTGGTGAGCGCCGTGGGGCTCATGATGTGGCCTCACCTCTTCATGAAAGCCTTCACCGCCCGCGACGACGAGACCATGAGGCGGACGGTGATCCTCTTCCCCACCTTCCAGCTCTTCCTCATCCCCGTCTTCCTCATCGGCTTCAGCGGCGTGCTCTTCGACGGCACGCCGCCGGCACCGGACTTCATCCTGCCGTACATGATCCTGGAGACGAACCTCCCGGCGCTGGTGGTGGGGCTCTTCTGCGCCGGGGCGCTCTCCGCCTCCATGTCCACCGGCGACGCGTTGCTCCACGCGTCGGCGTCGGTGCTGGTGGAAGACGGCGTGGCCCGCTACGTGGAGCTGGACGAGGCGCGGCAGCGTACCCTCATGCAGGCGGTAGTGCTGGCGGCGGGCGCGCTGGCGTACGTCTTCGCGCTGGATCCCGACTCCTCGCTGGTGCTCCTGCTGGCCTCGGCGTACGGGATCATCTCCCAGCTCGCCCCGCCCGTGGTGGCGGCACTCTACTGGAAGCGCGCCACCACCGTCGGGGTGAGCGCGGGGCTCCTTGCGGGGCTGGCCACCGCGTTGTTCTTCTACCTGAACCCGGAACTCAAGCCCTTCGACATGCACGAGGGGATCCTGGGTCTGTTGGTGCACCTTCCCGTCCTGGTGGGTGTCAGCCTGGCCACCAGGCCGCAGAACGACACGCACCTGGAGCGGTTCTTCGCATGAGCGACGCCATTGATCCCGGCACATCGGACGTGCCGCCCACTTCCCCGCGTCTCGAAGAACTCCGCGCCCGGATCGAGGCGCTGGACCGGGAGCTGGTGCGCCTCATCGGGGAGCGCCGGCGACTGGTGCTGGAGGTGGGCGAAGCAAAGGCGGAGCTCGGTCTCCCGGTCCTGGATCCGCCGCAGGAGGCCCGGGTCGTGCGTCGCGCGGCCCGACTGGCGCGGGAGCTGGGCGTGGACGAGGAGCTGGCGCGCGACGTCCTCTGGAGGATCATCGCCTCCGCCCGCGACGAGCAGGAGGGCCGGAGCCGGTGGGGTCCGCCGGAAGGAGCCGGGGAAGCCGACCTCTGAGGGAGGATCCCGCCGCGCGCTCACCCTACCGTCCTCCGGAGCTTCGCGGTATGGTGCGTGGGAGAGGACATCGTCCCACGCTGCCGAGGAGGTCCCATCCCGCCGCCGAGAACGGTCCGCGTCCCTCCGGATCTGGAGCCCGTCTTCCAGCGTGCGGAAGAGGTGGTCTCGGCCTACTTCCGGCAGCGCGTGGAGGACCCTGCGTCGGGTCGCCTGGAGATCATGGGCGAGCGGTACCTGCTGGTTCGGGCCGCCTCGCTGTCGGTGGAGTTCGTCCGGGTGGTGGAGGAGCTCTTCGGCCCCGGCCGTGAGGGGGAGGCGCAACACTTCGCCCGCAACATCCTCTTCGACCTGGCGCACGCGCTGGGGCGCGCCGACGCCCGCACCTTCCATGAGCGCATGGGCCTCGCCGACCCGGTGGAGCGCCTCTCGGCGGGTCCGGTGCACTTTGCCCACACCGGCTGGGCGCTGGTGGACGTCTCGTCGGGATCGAAGCCGACGGTGGACGAGGACTACCTCCTCATCTACGACCACCTGAACTCCTTCGAGGCCGAAGCGTGGCTGGAAGCCGGCCGGAAGAGCGACCTCCCGGTGTGCATCATGAACGCGGGCTATTCGTCGGGGTGGTGCCAGGAGAGCTTCGGACCGCCCCTGGTGGCGGCGGAGATCGAGTGCCGCGCCCGGGGCGACGCTCGCTGCCGCTTCATCATGGCGCCCCCGAGCCGGATCGAGGCACGCATCCGCACCTACCTCGAGGACGTCCGGCTTCCGGACACCCCTGGCGGACGCTACGAGATCCCCGACCTCTTTTCCCGCAAGCGGCTGGAGGACGAGCTCCGGCGGGCACACGATGAGCTCGAAGTGCGGGTGCGGGAGCGGACGGAAGAGCTTCGGCGCGCCAACGAGCGCCTGCAGATGGAGATCGCCGAGCGCGCCCGGCTGGAGGGGGAGCTGATCCAGGCGGAGAAGCTCCGTGCGCTGGGTCAGCTCGCCGGCGGGGTGGCCCACGACTTCAACAACCTGCTGACGGTGATCCAGGCCTCCGCCGAGCTGGCGGAATCCGAGCCCCACCTCCCGGCACGCGCACGTGCCGCACTGGGCGACATCCGGTGGGCCAGCCGCAGCGCCGCGGAGCTCACAGACCAGCTCCTGGCCTTCAGCCGCCGGCAGCCTGCGACGCCACGGGTCGTGGACCTGGGAGCGGCGCTCTCCGAGATGCGGAAGGTTCTGGAGCGCCTCATCGGCTCGGACGTCGCGCTCCGGGTCCAGGTGCCCCCGGCGCCGGCGTGTGTCCTCATTGATCCGGCGCAACTCCAGCAGATCGTCATGAACCTGGCCGCCAACGCCCGCGACGCCATGCCCCGGGGCGGCCATCTGGAGATCACGGTTCGGGTGACGCACGATGGCCGGAGGGACGCCCAGGCGGGCGACCCCGGTACGGATGACGCGGGGTGGGTGGAGCTGGAGGTGCGCGATGACGGCCAGGGTATGGACGAAGCCACCCGCACCCGCCTCTTCGAGCCCTTCTTCACCACGAAGAGTCTGGGCCGGGGCTCCGGCCTGGGGCTGGCCACGGTCTACGGAATCGTGCAGCAGAGCGGCGGAGACGTGGTGGTGGAGAGCGCCCCCGGCACGGGCACCACATTCCGAATCCGCTGGCCACGGGTTCTGGCGGACCCGGATCCCACCGCTCCCGACGCACCCGAGCGGACCACGCCGATCCCTGCCGGGGCCACCGTGCTGGTGGTGGAGGACCAGGAGCAGATCCGCACGCTCCTGGAGAAGACGCTGCGGCGCGCAGGACTCCATGTACTGAGCACCGGCGATCCCCGCGCCGCCGAGTCGCTCCTCCAGGAGGCGGAAGGCGCCGTGGACCTCCTCATCACCGACGTGGTGATGCCGGGGCTCGACGGACCCGCGCTGGCGGAACGCCTGCGCGCCGTCGATCCGGCCCTTCCGGTCATCTTCATCTCCGGCTACCCGGGCGAAGTGGCGGGTGAGCGTCGCCCCCTCGGCCCGCACGCCGCCTTCCTCCAGAAGCCGTTCAGGCTGGAGGAACTCCTGGAGGCGGTGGCACGGACGCTGGGCGACTGAACGCCACCCGGCGCGCGGCGTTCAATCCGCCCGTCGCACGCCCGCCGACGGCGCCATGGCCATCACCACCGCGCGGGTGCCGCCCACCGGCACACGGACCCCGTACACCTCCCCGGGGGGTGTCATCCCCTGAATGAGGTGTGGGTTCAGCGCCCGGAGGTCACGCACCGGCACGTCCAGCACGTCGGCGATGCGCCGGAGGGTGGTGCCTCCCGGTACGAACACCGTCTCGTAGCGGTACGGCGCGTCGTGACGCACCGCGAAACCGTACGCCTCGGCGTTCTCCGCCAGGAGCGTCGCCGCGATGAGGCGCGGCACGTACTCGCGGGTCTCGCGGGGCAGGTGGTCGAGGATCTCCCAGTAGATCTCTTCCTCGCCGCGCCGCCCCGAGGCGTGCCGGCGCAGCACGCGCTCCACCCGACCCGGCCCCGCGTTGTAGGCGGCGGCCGCCAGGTACCATGAGCCGCCGAAGCGCTCGTGGAGCCACTGCAGGTAATCCAGCGCCGCGTCGGTGGCGCGCACCGGGTCCCGCCGCTCGTCCACGTAGGTATCGACACGGAGGCCGAACTGCTGCGCGGTGGGCGTCATGAACTGCCAGAGCCCCACCGCCGACACGGGCGAGACGGCCCGGGGCGGAATCCCGACTCCATCATCGCCAGGTAGAGGAGCTCTTCGGGCATCCCGCGCTCGCGGAGCTTGCTCCGCACCAGATCCGCGTAGATTCCCCTGCGGCGGAGGAGCATCTCGAACTCCTCGCGCTGCGTCGTCTGAAAACGACGCATCCAGCGCTCCACCCGCGCGTTGACGTGCAGCGGGAGCGGGGTCCCCAGCGGATCCACCGCCACGGTCTCCGGCCCCGGAGCGCTCTCAGGGCCTTCCCATCCTCCCCTCCAGCTCCAGGCCATCAGCGGGAGCACCAGCAGAAGCGGCGCCGCGCGCCGCAACCATCTATACACACGGGCATGGCGCCCGCGATGCTCGTGGGTAGACATGGTCCACCTCCTTCTCGATCGCCGCGAACCCCTACGGGACGCGGGCTGCGGAAGGTTCCTCCCGGTCCCGCCTCCCGGGGGCACCATGTCACCGCAACTCGTGGGAGCCATCCCACCGGTGACGTTGTACCCCGAAAGGGTTCCGACGTTGTCGCGTTCCGGGCGCTCGATCACTCGCCGGGAGCCCGGTCCGCGTATGCAAAGAGGTCCGGCCCGGCGCACAGGTGCCGGGTCCGGACCCCTGGAATCAGATGAAACGCGCTACTCGACCGGGTAGACCGAGATCACGTCCCGGGCGTGCATGCGCTCGAACTTCACCACGCCGTCAATCTTGGAGAACAGCGTGTCGTCGCGCCCGCGTCCCACGTTGCGCCCCGGGTGGAAGCGGGTACCCCGCTGCCGGATGAGGATGCTGCCGGCCGTCACCGGCTGACCGCCGAAGCGCTTCACACCGAGACGCTTCGCATTGCTGTCGCGCCCGTTTCGGCTCGACCCGACGCCTTTCTTATGTGCCATGGATCGGTTCCGTGTCGCGGATGGGAGCCGGCGCTAGAGCGCCACCTCCTGGATCCGGATCTCCGTGAAGTTCTGCCGGTGGCCCTGCTTCTTCCGATAGCCCTTCCGGCGCTTCCGCTTGAAGACGATCACCTTGTCGCCCCGGCCGTGGCGGAGCACCTCCGCCTTCACCACGGCGCCCTCGACGGTGGGCGTGCCCACCACCACCTGCTCCTCGCCGTCTCCGGCCAGGAGCACGTGATCAAAGGTCACCGCCTCCCCCGGCTCGGCATCGAGCGAGGGTACACGAAGGCGAGCCCCGGGCTCGGCCCGGAACTGCTTCCCGCCTGTCTCAAATACCGCGTACATATCGTGTTCCAAACGTGGTGATCGCCCTCGCGATATGGAGCCTATAAATCTCCTCTATCCGAGCGTTCCGGTCAAGGTCTGCTACGCCGCGGCGTAGCGCTCGGTGACGTCGTTCTCCGCCGGACCGGCCAGGAGCCGGAACTCGTCCTGGCGCATGAGGGGGTCGTCGCGCAGATCGAGCTCCAACCCCGTGAGCTTGCTCAGGCGCCGGAGAAAACCGGGCTCCTCCTCCAGGATGCGGAGCGCCACCTCGGGGTGCACCCGGATCACGATGCGCTTCTGGTCCCCCGCGGTGGCCACCCGCTTCAGGGTACGCTCGATGCGTCGCACCACCGTGGCGGGCGTGTACACCCGCCCCTTCCCGTCACACGCGGTGCAGACGGTGGTGAGCGACTGGAAGAGGGAGGGCCGCACCCGCTGGCGGGTCATCTCCACCAGCCCCAGCGCCGAGACCTCGAAGGCCTTGGTGCGCGCCCGATCCCGGCCCAGGTGGGTGCGCAGCTCCTGGAGCACCCGGTCCCGGTGCTCCTGCTGTTCCATGTCGATGAAGTCCACCACGATGATGCCGCCGATGTCGCGGAGGCGGAGCTGCTTGGCGATCTCCCGCGCGGCGTCCAGGTTGGTGCGGAGGATGGTCTGTTCGGGGTCCTTCTTCCCCTTCCCGGTGAAGCGACCCGTGTTCACATCGATGGAGACCAGCGCCTCGGTGGGCTCGATGACGATGTGCCCTCCGGACTTGAGCTCCACCTTCCGCTGGAAGGCCTTCTGGATCTCCTCCTCCACCCCGTAGGCGTCGAAGAGCGATTCCGAACCCCGGTGCAGGTGGAGCCGGTCCAGCAGATCGGGGTCCACACTCTCCACGTAGTCCCGGACCTCGTTGTAGATGCGCTGAGAATCGATGCGTACCGCATCGAACTTGTCGCTGAAGAGGTCACGGATGACGCCGCTGATGAGCTGCGCCTCCCGGTGCACCAGCGCCGGCGCCTTCTGAGATCGGGCACGCTTCTGGATCTTGGTCCAGGCCTCGTGCAGGCGGCGGTACTCCGCCTCCAGCTTCTTCTCCGTCACCTCCTCACCCACAGTGCGCACGATCATGCCGCCCCAGTCGGGACGCACGATCTGCTTGGCCATCTTCCGGAGGCGGGCGCGCTGCTCGCGTCCCTCGATCTTCCGGCTCACCCCCACGTGGTGGGAGAACGGCATGTACACCAGAAACCTCCCGGGAAGGGAGATCTGGGCGGTGAGACGGGGGCCCTTGGTGCTGATGGGTTCCTTGGTCACCTGCACCAGGATCGTCTGGCCCTTCTGGAGGTGCTCCTGGATGGGCGGGAACTTCCGCGGGCGCCTGCGGCGGCGGGAGCCGTTCCCGTTCCCGCCGTTCCCGTTCTCGTCGTCCTCCAGCGCCGCCAGTTCCTCCTCGTCGTAGTTCAGGTCGGAGACGTGCAGGAAGCCCGCCTTCTCCGTTCCGATATCGACGAACGCCGCCTGGATACCCGGAAGGACCGCCTCCACCCGACCGAGGTAGATGTCGCCCACCATGCGCCCCTGGTCGGGCCGGTCCAGCATGATTTCAACCAGCTGCTTGTCTTCCAACAGCGCCACCCACGCTTCCTGGTCGGTGGCACTGATGAGGATCTCTCTCCTCACCCGTGTCGCTCCGCGTTGTCCGGCCCCGCCACGACCCCCCGCGTCCGCTCGCGTCCCGTCCTCGCCACCCCCTGCGGGCAGCCAGAACGGCGACCTCACGGCCGTCGGACCCTCGGGCCCGGTCGAACCGCCGCCCGCCGGAGGTGTGCGTCCTCCTCCCTCCCGGCGACGCCGGTTCCCGACCGAAACGGGTACCGCTACGTCAATGTCCTGCGCCCACCGGCTCTCTGGGGCCGGCGGCCGCAACTCCGTCGGTCTGCTCTCGCCGGGTCAGCTCCGCCACCAGG
>WGEM01000143.1 GCA_015492755.1 Gemmatimonadota bacterium
CACCGCGTTGCCCCCCGCCGCCAGGACGTCCCGTCCCACCTCGCTGGCCAGCCAGTGCTCCGACACCACCATGCCGGCGGCGGCGCACACCGGCTCCGCCGGCTGGGCGCCGAGGGCGGCGGGAGCGGACACCACCGCGAAGGCGACGGCCAGCGCGTGGTGGAGCGGACCGGATGGGACGAGGCGCAGACGCATGACAACTCCTGATGGAACGGGTGGGTGGAATCCGGCAGGAAGATCCCCCACGCGGGACGGTCCCGCCAGGGCGTCCGCGATTGCCGCCCGGAGCCGGCGACGTTACTTCATTTCGCCGGATCGCCACGTGGACCATGTGAAGGGGGCCTGCCCGATGACCATCGAGCGGAGAACGTTCCTGAAGAAGGCCGGAGCCGGAGCCGGAGCCGTCGCCCTGGGGGCCTGTGCCGGCGGCGGACCCTCGGAAGGCGCGTCCGAAGGGGGTGTCAGCGGTCCGCGGGTGAACTGGCGCCTCACCGGGAGCTTCCCGCCCAGCATCGACATCCTGTACGGCGCGGGTGAACGCATCGCGCAGCGGGTGTCGGAAATGACGGGCGGCAACTTCCGGATCCGCGTGTTTGCCGCAGGGGAAATCGTCCCGGCGCTCCAGGTCATGGACGCCGTCATGCAGGGCACCGTGCAGTGCGGCATCTCGCCGGGTTACTACTACACCGGCAAGCACCCGGCGCTGGCCTTCGACGCCGCGGTGCCCTTCGGGATGAACACCCGCCAGCAGATCGCCTGGATGTACCACGGCGGCGGGCTGGACCTCCTGAACTCCATCTACGCCGACTTCGGCGTGGTCACCGTTCCCGTGTCCTCCACGGGCGGTCAGATGGGCGGATGGTTCCGCCGGCCCATCCAGGGGCTCTCCGACCTCACCGGTCTGCGCATGCGGATCCCCGGTCTGGGCGGAGAGATCATGTCGCGGCTGGGCGTGACGGTACAGGTGCTGGGGGCCGCCGAGATCTACCCGGCGCTGGAGCGGGGTGCCATCGACGCCACCGAGTGGGTGGGGCCCTACGACGACGAGAAGCTGGGCTTCCACCAGGTGGCGAAGAACTACTACTACCCGGGCTGGTGGGAGCCCGGCGTCACCATGAGCCTCCTGGTGAGCAAGTCCGCCTACGACGAGCTCCCCCCGGCCTACCAGACGGCGCTCCGGACGGCGTGCGGCGAGACGCTGGCCTGGACGCTTTCCCGCTACGACGCCGAGAACCCGCCGGCGCTCCAGCGGCTGGTGCGCGAGCACGGCGTGACACTGCGCCGCTACTCCGACGAGATCCTGGAAGCGGCGTGGCGCGAGTCCAACGCCTACCTGGAGGAGCAGGCGGCGGCCGACGCCACCTTCAACCGCGTCTACCAGTCGTGGAAGACCTTCCGCGACGCCGCCTTCCCCTACGCCGCCGGCAACGAGCTGGCCTACGCCTCCTTCGCCTTCTCCAGGGTGGGCGACGCGAGCATGCGCTGAGGAGCAACGGTCCGTCGACGCGGCCGCGGTGCCGGCGGCCACGATGACGGGCGCCTTCTCATCGCCGGGTCGGCGCGTGCATGTCGCGTCCGTTCATCACGTGCTTCACCGGTCGGCCCGCCAGCATGACGAAGCGCACGTCCCTGGTGGCGGAGATGTCCTCCAGCGGATTCCCGCCCACGGCGATGAGGTCCGCCAGCAGCCCCTCGGCGATGCGCCCCCGGTCGGGGGTGTCGAGGAGGTCTGCGGCGTTGAGGGTGGCGGTGCGGATGGCGTCCAGCGGGCTCATCCCCATGCGCACGTAGATCTCGAACTCACCGGCGTTCTCCCCGTGGGGGAAGACGCCGGCGTCGGTGCCGAAGGCGATGGGCACGCCCCGGCGGATGGCCCGCTGCAGGCTCTCCCGCGCCTTGGGGAGGATCTCCTCCGCCTTCCGGCGCACCAGCGGAGGGAGCTGGTCCAGCGGGATGCGGTCCACCAGGTAGGTGGTGGGCACCAGATACGTGCCCTTCTCGATCATGAGGTCCATGATCTCGTCGGTGAGGATGGAGCCGTGCTCGATGGAGGCCACCCCGGCCTGCACCGCCGCCAGGATCCCCTCCGCCCCGTGGGCGTGGGCCGCCACCTTGACGCCGTGGCGGGCCGCCTCGTCCACCATGGCCTTGAGCTCCTCGAAGGAGTACTGCTGCGCGCCCACCGGCCCCTCCATGGAGAGCACCCCGGCGGTAGCGCACGTCTTGATGACTCGGGCGCCGTGCTTGATCTGATAGCGCACCGCCTTCACCACCTCCCACGGTCCGTCGGCCACACCCTCTTCGGGCCCACCCTCCAGGATCCCGGGGGCGAAGCCCGTCACGTCGCAGTGCCCGCCGGTGATGCCCAGCGGGTTGCGGGAGGGGATCACGTGAGGCGCGATGATCTCGCCCCGTTCCACCGCCTCGGCCAGCTCCACGGTGACATCGCCCCCGAAGTCCCGTACCGTGGTGAAGCCCGCCCGCACGGTGCGTCCCCCGTGCACCACCGCCTTGTAGGCGCCGTATGACTCAGTGCGGGTCACCGGGTCGGTGAAGGACGATGCGCTGATCTGGCCCGCCAGGTGCGTGTGGGCGTCGATGAAGCCCGGCAGGAGCGTCACGTCGCCCAGATCCATGACGTGCGCGCCCTCGGGGATCTCCTGCGGGTTCACCGCGGCGATGCGGTCCCCCTCCACCACCACCACGGCGTCGCGATGCATCCGGCCCGTCTCCACGTCCAGCATCCGCGCCGCGTGGAGCACGACGGGCCCCTCGTGGGCGTGCATCCTGTCTCTTATA
>WGEM01000144.1 GCA_015492755.1 Gemmatimonadota bacterium
GCCCGGCACCCAGGTGGCGGCGCTCAGGCCCCCCGTGGGGACGATCCAGCTCACGTCCGCCACGTCGGTGGAGCCGCCCGATCCCTCCTCGCTCACCGTGAAGGGCTGCACCACCGAGGCCGTCTCCAGCGGCGGCGCGTCGGGCGGAAGTGTCTTGCGGATCGTCTCGGCGAAGCTCCACTCCTCGTCGTCGTAGATCACGCCGCCAACCCGTTCCAGGTTGGCGTGGATCGCCTCCTGGAGCGCCACGTTGGGCAGGAGATTGTAGAGCCCGTGGATGACCTCGTACTCCATCTCCGTCCCGGTACCCAGCGCCGCGCCCTCGGCGGCCTTCGCCACCCGCTGGAAGATGGCCTTCACCTGCGCGGGATCGGGGTGGCGGACGTAGTAGAAGACCTCGGCGAAGTCGGGCACCACGTTGGGCGCGGCGCCGCCGTAGGTAATGACGTAGTGGATGCGCGTCTCCTGCGGCACGTGCTCCCGCATGAGGTTCACCATGTGGTTCATGGCCTCCACGCCGTCCAGCGCCGATCGACCACGCTCGGGGGCGCCGGCGGCGTGGGCGCTCACGCCCCGGAAGCGGAACTTGGCGGACTTGTTCGCCAGCGTGCTGGACGCCGACGCGGAGTTCTCGTCGCCGGGGTGCCAGTGGAGCGCCACGTCCACGTCGTCGAAGAGGCCGGCGCGTACCATGTAGACCTTGCCCGCGCCGCCCTCCTCGGCGGGGGTGCCGTACAGGCGGATCTCCCCGGGCTGCCCGGACTCCTCCATCCAGCGCTTCACCGCGATGGCGGCGGCGGTGGAGCCGGCGCCGAAGAGGTGGTGCCCGCAGGCGTGTCCCCGCGGTTTGTCGGGAATCGGTCGGCGTACGGGGGCGCGGTCCTGCGTGATGCCGGGGAGGGCGTCGAACTCCGCCAGGATCCCAATGACGGGGCCGCCGTCGCCGCTACGCCATGTGGCCACGAAGGCGGTGGGGATCCCTGCCACACCCTCCTCGATCTCGAAACCTGCGTCGCGGAGCGTCGCTTGTAAGAGTTCCGACGACTCGTGCTCCAGGTACCCCAGCTCCGCCAGGTCCCAGATGCGCTGCGCCAGCGCGCCGTAGGTGGGCGCGTTCGCCTCGATGTGCTCGGCCACGAAGGCTTTGGCGTCCTGTTGCGACGCGGCGGGGGAGGCCAGGAGTCCGGCGGCGGTGAGCGCCGCGCCGATGAGAACGGGAGCCGCCCGGAGGCGGCGGAGAACGGGAGCGATTCGCTTCGTCATGGTACGCCTCTTGGAAGGGGCCGAGGATCGCCGACACAATACGGTCCCCGCACCCGGCGCGCATCCGGTTGCACCCGGAGGGAGGCGGGCGCCTCAGCGGCGCCGCGCCGGTCCCCGCGCCGAGCCTTCCCAGTCGGGGTCCGCCGCGCCCACCCAGGTGCCGGAGGCGGGATCGAACTGGATTCCGTGGACGCGCCCGAACGCCCCCGGGCGGGCCACTTCCCTCAGCTCCAGGCCCAGGGCGCGCATCTCCGCCAGTTGCTCCGGCGTCCACCCCACGTCGGGGGTCGTCTCCACCTGCAGGGGCCCCCCTGCGGGCCCCACCGCCCGCGGCGCCTCCAGCGCCTGCGGGAGGGACAGGCCGAAGTCGATGACCCGCGTCACCGCATGGACCACCGCAGGCGGGATCATGCGTCCGCCCGCCGCGCCCAGCACCAGGATCACCTCCCCGTCCTTCAGCACCATGAACGGGCAGATGTTGGAGCGCGCGCGCTCGCCCGGCGCCATGGGCCCCAGGTAGCCGCCCAGCGTCGACGCATAGAGGAAGCCCAGACCCGGCGTCACCACCTTCGAGCCCATGTTGGGGCCCAGCGTCTGGGTGAGCGCCACGAACATTCCCTCCGCGTCGGCGGTGGAGAGGTGCGTGGTGTGCGTGAGCCCATGCGGGTCGGGCTCCCCGATGACGGCTGGCTCGGAAGGTTCCGGTGCGCCGCCTCCCGGCGCCCGCCTCTCCGCTCCTCCTCCGGGCGCCACGATGCGCGCGGCCATCTCGCGCGCCCAGTCCTTCGAGGTGACGCGGGCTGCGGCGGTGTCCGAGCCCAGTCGCCGGAGCTCCGGCGCCGCGATGCCCAGCGCCTGGCCCACCACCGCGAACCACTCCGCCTCGCTCATGGACGACGGGTCGAAGTGCTCCAGGATCTGCAGCGCCTCGATGGCCAGCGCTCCGGCGGCGGGGATGTCGGTGCCCACCAGCTCGTAACCCCGGTAGGAGCCCCGCACGATGCGACTGTCCTCGGCCACGTAGTCTCTGAAGGCTTGCAGCGTGACGGCGCTCCCGTGGGCCTGCAGATCCGTGGCCATGCGCTGCGCGATCTCCCCCTCGTAGAAGATCTCCCGGCCGCCCCGGGCGATCCTACGCAGCGTACGCGCGTAGTCCGGCTGCCGGAGTAGCTCGCCGGGCAGGTAGGGTGTGCCGTCGCCGTGGTAGTACGCGTCGACGGTTCCGGGGAACTCCCGCGCCTGCTCCAGGCCGGCGGCCATCCGGAGTGCGTCTCCGGGGAGCACGCGGTAGCCCTGTTCGGCGTAGTCGATGGCCGGCGCCATGACGGTCTCCAGCGGGAGGGACCCGTGCTCTTCGTGGAGCTTCAGGAGCCCCGCCACCGCCCCCGGGACGCCGATGACGGGATAGCCGTACGAGGCCCTGGGCGCCGTGTCGTAGTCATAGTCGTAGGGAGCCTGCGTGGTGCCGTCGATGCCGTGGAAGCTCCCGTCGGGGAGTCGCACCAGGATCTGGTTCCGCCCGCCGATGCTGTTCATGGTGGGCTCCACCACCGCGATGGCGAACCCGGCGGCCACCGCCGCGTCGGCGGCGTTCCCGCCCAGCTCCAGCATCCGAACCCCCGCTTCGGTGGCCAGCGGATGCGCCGTGGAGACCATCCCGGCGTCCGAACGGCCCGACTGCCGCACGCTCTGGCTGCTGCCGGGGACGGGGAGGAGGCCGAGGCCAAGGAGCGCCACGAGGAGGGCGCGGACGGATGCGGATCGCATGACGCGGCTCCCGTCGCTACTCGAAGTGCTTCCGGTACGCGCGGTAGGCCCGTGCCGCGCGCTCCGGCATGAAGTCGAAGATGGCGTGCGGGTCGCTGCGAAGGCGCTCCAGGAGTTCCAGCGTCTTCTCGTAGCCCATGAACTCCGCCACCATGTCTTTCGTGAGGTCATGAACGTTGCGGTCCTGCCGCACCGAGGGCGGACCGTAGATCACCCGCGCCCCGTGGGCTTCCACGTAGTACGCCGTCCAGATGTCGATGAAGCGCCCCACGTGGGGAAAGAGGAAGTACTCACCCAGCCACGCCGCGCTGATGAAGGTGTTCTGGGAGTTGAACGGGCAGAACGCGTTGGACGCCATGGGGAAGCGCGACGGATCGAACGTGACGTCGGGCCGGAACTGCATCCGGCAGATGGCGTCGATGTCAGGGTCGCCGTTCCAGAAGTCGGCCTGGACGTCGGGGGTCACCGTCCGCCGCCGGGGCGGACCGAAGGCGCGGTCGGCCAGGAGCTGTGGAGGGTATCCGCGGTGCCAGAGATGGGGGTGCTCCGTCACCGCAATGGGATCGAAGGCGATGAGTTCCGTCTCGTAGAAGTCCACCTCCACCTCCCGGCCCACCCGGACGTCCTTACCCCAGTTCTCCAGCGGGATGTTGTCGTCGTCCACCACCGCCACCACCTCGGCGCCCATGTCCCTGGCCCAGAGGAAGCCGTAGTTGCGGCGCTCCACCACGTTCCACCCCAGCGCTTCGGAGAGTTCGGGGTCGTACTTCTCCTGCTCCTCCGGCGGAACGTAGATGGCGCCGTCGATGTGGAAGTCCTTCGGCGTCTTCAGGTCTCCGATGACCACCAGCTCCCAGTCCGGCATCTCTGCGAACCGCAGGAGCGCCTCGCTGGGGGCGTGGATGGTGGTGGTGACGATGACGTTCTTCGCCATGGGTGCTCAGTCCTTTCGGGGCTCGCCGTCGCCGCCGGCGCGGCGTTTCAGGATCCGTTCCGGCCGCATGAAGCGCACCTTCAGGCCGGGACGGAAGTATTCGAAGTTGCGCATGAAGGGGTTCACCGACTCGCCTTCGACGCGGGCCTGCCAGGAGGTGGGAACCTCGATGGCCCGGACGCCCAGCCGGAGCGGCTTCACGATGGTCTCCAGCACGAAGGGGTGCCGGAGTTCCTCCCACTCGATCTCCTTCGTGAGGTAGGTGGGGAGGATGCGGTAGCCGAAGGTCATGTCGGTGAGCTTCACGCCGTACAGCACCGCGAAGCTCTTCTGGAAGATCCAGTTGGCAACCAGCTTCACGGGGTTATATCCGGCGAATCCGCCCCCGGCCCACCGCGATGCGGTGATGACCGCGTCGGGGTGCTCCTTGGCGGCGGCCACCAGCACCTTGGCGTCTTCGGGCTTCGTTTCCAGGTCCGGCGCCATGAGGATGGTGTGGCTGCCCGTGGATACTTCGAAGGCCTTGAGCACCGCACCCCCGAAGAAGGGCTTCTCCTGCCAGTGGATCTGTACCAGGTCCGGGTACTTCTCCCGCGCCGCCTCGGCGGCGGCCAGCGCCTCCGGTGTCGTGCGCTCGCACACGATGATGAGGATCTCCGCCAGGTCGTCGCGAAGGTCCGAGACCAGACACTCCAGGGTATGCGTGAGCGAGCGGGTCTCGGTGAGCGTCGGCAGGACGACGGACAGCGATTCGAAGCGGACGGCCATGCGCCTCCGTGTGTGCGTGGCGGTGCGAGAGGTCAGGAAAGCTCGGCCTGCGGCGGGGCGGTGTCGAGGGTCGTCGTCGGTCACTGCTGCAGGAACACCGGGTGCATGCGCCCGGTGAGCGCCATGTTCACCCGCAGTTCGCCGGAACTCCGCATGAAGAGCGTGGTGAGTTCGCCGTTGATGGCGCCCAGCGCGATGTCGTGGCGCTGCAGGTCGGGTTGGTCGAAGTCGCGCTCCACCCACGTCGTGGGGTGGAATTCCTGCACCAGCCAACCCTCCTTCGCCGCCACGTCCACGGCGACCTCCCACGCCTCCTCATCCACGCCCCGGCCCACCACCACGCCCTGTCCCCGGGTATCCAGACCGCGCTTGAGCACGTAGCGCTCGCGTTCCCTTCGCACCAGCTCCAGCCACTCCGGATCCAGGAGGCGTGCGTTCCTGGACCAGGGCACGTGCTTCTGTAGGAGGTCCCAGTCCTCCGGGTCGAAAAGGTAGGCGAAGGCGGGGTCGGAGATGATGGCGAGGCAGAGCTTGTCGTCGCCCACCCACCGGCCGCGCTGGCCGTTCTGCACGAAGAGCGCGCGGCGGCGCACCGCCTGCACGAACGGCTCCACCTCCTCCCGGATCCGGAGGAAGACCTGCATGCCCAGCTTCAGGTAGGCGTGCGTCACGTCGCGGCCCCGCGCCTGTGGGACCCCGTCGCCGGTGAACTCGATCTCCCGCGGGTCGATCTCCTCACACTCCGGTCCCTCCCACCGCACGTGCTTGGCGAAGTCCCCCAGCTCCAGTCGGTTTCCGCCCTCCTCGCGGATGAGTGCCAGGAACCCGGGTACGGTGCCCGTCTCCTCCCGCAGGACCTCCAGGAACCACTTCGCCATGAAGCCCTTCTCTTCATGGCGCAGCGGCGGCGGCATCTCGTAGCCGTGTGCCTCCATGAACTCGCGCCACGCCCGATTGCAGATGCCGGAGAAGACGAACCCTCCAGGACAGTTGGCGTTGGTCTCCAGAATCCAGAACCCACCCTCCGGGTCGGGCATGACATCGAGACGGCAGATATGCACCCGTCCGTTGGCGGGATCCACGTCGGCGTCGAGGTCCGCCTGGAGGCGCGGGGGTGTGGAGAGCGCCGTACGCACCCTCTCGTCGGTGTACGACGCCCGCACGATGGACTCGATGGCGCGGTGGTAGGTGCGAGTGACACGCTTCAGGAGTTCGGCGTATTCCCGGCGGATCATCTGGGGCGGACCCAGCAGGAAGGGTTTCCCCTCCGCGTACATGAAGCGCGCCTCGGCGCGGCGGCGGAGCGCGATGCCGTCAGGGGTGGCGCCCTCCTCCAGCAGCGCGCGGTGGAAGTCGTGGTCCAGGCCGGGCCAGCGCGGACGGGCGCAGTCGGCGTCGGGGTGCACGAACGTCTCCGGGTGGGGGGTAGGGTCGCGGGCGGAGAAGCTGCTCACCCACCAGGGTACGAAATCCACGCCCCGTCTCGCCATATTCTTCTTCTTGTGCCAGCTTCGTGCGCCGTAGGAGCAGGTCGTCGCCGGACCATGGCGCCCTCAGCCACCCCCGCACCAAGCACACCCAGCATGTCCGCTTTCCTCGAGTCCCGTTCCTCGCTGGTGGGAGATCTGTCGGGGGGGACCGCCTCGGCGGTGGTGTCCATCACGGGAAACGTCGCCGCCGGCGTCATCGCCTTCGCGCCGCTGGGGCCGGAGTACGCCGGACAGGGGATCCTGGCGGGAATGCTGGCGTCCATCGTGGCGGGGCTCTGTGCCGCGTTGTTCGGGGGCGCCCCTGGAATGATCTCGGGCCCGAAGGCCACCACCGCCATGGCGTTCGCGGCGTTGCTGAGCCAGTTGCTGGCCACGGGGCGATTCGACCTGGCCGATCCGGCCTCTGCGCAGCTCCTCCTGTCGCTGGCGTTCGGCGCGGTGCTCCTCAGCGGCAGCGTTCAGCTCCTCCTCGGTGCGTTCCGGGCGGGCGCGCTGGTGAAGTTCATGCCCTATCCGGTGGTGGCGGGGATCCGGAACACCACGGCGATTCTTCTCATCTGGGGGCAGCTCTGGCCGCTTCTGGGGGTGTCGCGGCCCCACCTCTCCCGGGCGGCGCAGGCGCTGCCGGGGGTGCAGCCCGGCACGGCGCTGGTGGGTCTCGCCACGGCGGCGGTGGCGTGGAAGGGGCACCGCGTCATGAAGAAACCTCTGGTGCCGGTGGCGGCGCTGGTGGTGGGGGCGCTCCTCCACCACGGGCTCGGCCGGATGCTTCCCGACGTCCGTCTGGGGCCGGTGCTGGGGTCGCTTCCGTCGGTGAGCCCCTCGCCTCGTTACCTCACCGCCATCCCCGCGGCGCTTCTGGACCCGGGGAGCCTGAGCCTCCTGGCCATGCTCCTCAGCGGCGCGCTGGCCATGGCGGTGCTGGACTCGGTGTCGGCGCTCATCACGCTGGTGACCTTCCAGAGCATCGCCGACCGCCGCTTCGACGCCAACCGCCAGTTGATGGGGCAGGGCATCGGCAGCGCGGTGGGTGCCTTCTTCGGCTCGCTGAGCACGTCCGGAATCCTGGCGCGCGCCGCGGTGAACCACGCCGCCGGCGGGCGGACCCGCCTCTCCGGTGTCGTGAACGCTCTGGGGGTGCTCCTCCTGGTGCTGGTGCTGGCGGGCCCGCTGGGTCTCCTTCCCAGGGCGGCCATCGCCGGACTCATCGTGGTAATCGCGGCGGGGCTCTTCGACCGCTGGAGCTTCGGTCAGATCCGGGAGGCGCTGCGCTCGGACGCCGAGGACCGTCGTGACAACGTGGTGGCTGCCGCGCAGATGCTGTTCGTGGTGGGGGTGGGGCTGCTCACCAAC
>WGEM01000145.1 GCA_015492755.1 Gemmatimonadota bacterium
GAGTACGGCCAGGAGCGCCCAGAGGCGTAGACCCGTGCGCCCCGGCGCGGACGCCATGAACACCGCGCCCCCCAGCGTGAGCCAGATCCAGGGGTCGATGATGAAGAGGGCGTCGCCGTAGCTCCACGACGGATCGAAGGGCATCCCCCAGCGCATCCCGTAGGTGTTCATCCAGTCGAGGCCGGGGTGCGTCGCCACGCCCAGATAGGAGAGCGCCACGATGGGGCCGGCCCGCGCGGGGGCGGCGTGCGGGTCGCGCCTGCGACGCACCCATCGGTCCCACGCCAGCATGGCGGCCGCCACCGCCAGCGGGAGGAGGAGCATGGCGGGCCAGCCGTGCGTGATCCCTCTCCGGAAGGCCAGCGCGAAGTACTCACCCCTGGCGAAGGCCAGCATATCCACGTCCGGAGCGTTGGCGGCCACCACCAGCGTGGCGGTGGCCAGCGGCGTGGTACGCCGAGCGCCGGCCTTGGAGAGGGCGGCGCCCACCAGGCTGTGCGTCAGGTTGTCCAGGGGAGGCTCCGGCTGCTCGGTTCACACCCACGATGTGGCGGCGCCGGGGAAGATCCACGGGTGGGCGGTGCGCCGCAATTCGGGATGTATCTTTCGCCCCATGCCGCAGACGCACGCTGCCCCCCGTTCGCCCCTCCGCCTCCCCTGGGGCGCGCCGCTGGTGCCGGCCCGCTTCGTGGAGCGACCGAACCGCTTCCTGGTGCGTGCAGTGCTGGACGGGGATGGGCCGGCGGGGGAGGGGCGAAGCATCGCCGATCCGGTGGAGGCGCACCTGGCCGACCCCGGTCGCCTCCGGGAGCTCCTGGTGCCCGGCGCGCGCCTGGCGCTCCGACCGGAGCCGCCTTCCTCCACACGCCGCACCCGCTGGACCGCCGTGCTGGTGGAGGCCCCCGGCGGAGGCACGTGGGTGAGCGTCCACACCTCGGTGCCCAACCGGCTTCTCGCGCGCGCTCTGGAGGAGGGCGTGCTCCCGGAGCTGGCGGGCTGGCGGCTGCGGCAGAAGGAAGCGCCGCTGGGCTCGTCGCGCATCGACTTCCTGCTGGCCGACGGACAGGGCCGCCGGCTCTACCTGGAAACCAAGAGCGTGACGCTGGTGGAGGGCGGGGTGGCTCGTTTTCCCGACGCGGTCACCGCCCGCGGCGCGCGCCACGTGGAGGAGCTCACCCGCGCGGTGCGGGAAGGGCACGAAGCGGCGGTCCTCTTCCTGGCGCAGCGTGACGATGTGGGGCGCATCGTGGCGGCACGCGACATCGACCCCGTCTTCGCCGACGCGCTGGAGCGGGCGGTGGAGGCGGGGGTACGCGTCCTGGGCCGGAGGTGCCGGGTGGACCTGGGGGGCGTGGAGCTGGGAGTGGCGGTCCCCGCCGGGGTGGAGTGAGCGTCCACGGCGGAGGCGCCCGCCCCTCCGGCTGGCCGCGCCCGCTGGGAGGCGGTAGGCTCACGCCATGGCGGATCCGCATCTGACCCCGGACGAGCGCGCGCTCCTCACGGGCGCGAAGGGCGAGGCGGCGGCGCTGGCCATGCGCATCGTCACCGACGCCGCCCGACTCCTGGGCGCGTCCCGGCTGGTGGAGATCGTCTCGGCCCACATCGACGGGTGCCTGTACCACGGCGACGGGGGCGTGGAGTTCGCGGAGCGTCTGGCCGACGCCGGCGGCCGGGTGGCGGTGCCCACCACGCTCAACGTGGGCGCGCTGGACCTCCTCCACCCCGATCGCGTGCGGGCGGACGCCCACGCTACCACCATGGCGCGCCGGCAGATGGAGGCGTACGTGCGCATGGGGGCGGAGCCCACCTTCACCTGCGCGCCCTACCAGGTGGGGCACGAGCCGGGCCCCGGCGATCAGGTGGCGTGGGGGGAATCCAACGCCATCGCCTTCGTCAACTCGGTGCTGGGTGCGCGCACCGAGCGCTACGGGGACTTCCTGGACGCCTGCTGCGCCCTCACCGGACGCGCGCCCTACCATGGCCTCCACACCGACGAGGCCCGCCGCGCGGTGGCGGTGGTGGATGCTTCGGGCGTGCCCGACACCCTCAAGGGGCGGGATGTGTTCTATCCGGTGCTGGGCACCTGGTTGGGCCTGGAGTTCGGGGACGCCGTGGTGGCCTTCAAAGGGCTGCCCGCCGACGCCACCCGCGACCAGCTCAAGGCGCTGGGGGCCGCCGCGGCCTCCACGGGCGCGGTGGGCCTCTTCCACGTGGTGGGTGTCACGCCGGAGGCGCCCACGCTGGAAGAGGCGACGGGTGGCGCGGACGTGAACGTGACCACCCTCACCGCCGGAGCGCTCCGCGGCGCACTGGACCGCCTCTCCACCGCCGACGCCGCGTCGGGGGTGGACGCGGTGGCGGTGGGGAGCCCCCACTTCTCGCTGGAGGAGATCCGCAGGCTGGCCGCACTCGTCCGGGGGCGGCGGGTGCGCCTGCCGTTTTACGTCTGTACGGCGCGCGCCACCTGGGCGGAGGCGGAGCGGGCGAGGCTGGCGGAGGCGCTGGAGGACGCGGGGATCACGGTGGTCACCGACACCTGCGTCGTGGTGACGCCCATCCTCCCGGAGGCTGGCGGCGTCCTCATGACCAACTCGGGGAAGTTCGCGCATTACGGACCTGCCAACACCGGCTACGCGGTGCTCTACGGCAGCCTGGAAGACTGTGTGGAGACGGCGGTGTCGGGCCGCGTGGTGCGCGACGAGGGGATGTGGCGATGGTGAGGGGGCGGGTGCTGGTGCCGGGC
>WGEM01000146.1 GCA_015492755.1 Gemmatimonadota bacterium
GCCTTCGGCGGGTTCGAATCCCGCCCCCGGTATCTGCCTGTGCCAGGGCATCCCACCGACGATCGTGCTCCGGTCCGCCGAGTGCGCCCTCGTGCCGCGGGGCGGGATTCGAACCCGCACGTCCTTGCGGACAGCGGCTTTTGAGGCCGCCGCGTCTACCGTTCCGCCACCCCGGCGCCGGCAGCCCGTCCCCGCGCTGCCGATCCGCCCCACGCTCGCCCGGGGAGCGGGAAGCGTCAAGACCGCCGACGGATGACACCGGGCGCGCTTGGCATCATCATTAGAGACGCGCGGCGTGCGCCGGGCCCACCGCCCACCCGCCGCCACCGGCAACGCACAATGGAACACGCCTGCGAGGAGCCACCGTGGCCCAGCCCAAGAACGATCCCTTCGGAGCGCTCACCACCGTGGACCTTCCGGAAGGTCCCACGTCCTTCTACCGCCTGAGTCGCCTGGAGGAGGAGGGCGTCCTCTCCTCCCTGGACCGTCTCCCCTTCTCCATCCGCGTCCTGCTGGAGAACGCCCTGCGCCACGCGGGCGGACCGTACGTCCGCCCCGAGCACGTGGAGGCGGTGGCGTCGTGGTCACCCACCAACGCGGGTGCCGACGTACCCTTCATGCCCAGCCGCGTGGTGCTCCAGGACTTCACCGGCGTTCCGGCAGTGGTGGACCTGGCGGCGATGCGGGACGGGCTCAAGGAGCTCGGCGGCGATCCGCAGCGCATCAATCCCGTGGTGCCTGCGGACCTGGTGATCGATCACTCGGTGCAGGTGGACTACTTCGGTTTCCACGAGGCCTTCAAGCTCAACGTGGAGCGGGAGTTCCAGCGGAACCGAGAGCGCTACGCGCTGCTGCGGTGGGCGCAGGAGGCCTTCGACAACTTCTCGGTGGTTCCCCCGGGCACCGGCATCGTGCATCAGGTGAACCTGGAGTACCTGGCTTCGGTGATTCACCGCCGCCGGCACGGGGACTCGTTCCTGGCCTACCCCGACACGCTGGTGGGGACCGACTCCCACACCACGATGATCAACGGCCTCGGCGTGGTGGGCTGGGGCGTGGGCGGCATCGAGGCGGATGCGGTGATGCTGGGCCAGCCCTACTACATGCTCCTGCCGGAGGTGGTGGGGATGAAACTGGTGGGCGCGCTCCCCGACGGCGCCACCGCGACGGACCTGGTGCTGCGCGTCACCGAGATGCTCCGCGCCCACGGTGTGGTGGGTCGCTTCGTGGAGTACTACGGCCCGGGTCTCAGCAACCTCTCGCTGCCGGACAAGGCGACGCTGGCCAACATGGCGCCGGAGTACGGGGCCACCATCGGGTTCTTCCCGGTGGACGCGCACACGCTGGCGTACCTCCGGGGCACCGGGCGCTCGGAGGAGCTGGTCTCGCGGGTGGAGTGGGTGACGAAGGAGCTGGGTCTCTTCCGCACCGACGACACCCCGGACCCCGAGTTCACCTCCGTGCTGGAGCTGGACCTCTCCACGGTGGAGCCCAGCCTGGCGGGTCCGAAGCGGCCGCAGGACCGCATCCCGCTGGTGCAGGTGAAGGAAGCCTTCGAACGCGACCTCCCCGGCCTCCTCCCGGCGGGCTTCAGCCTGGAGGCCGACGAGGGCGAGGGCGGCACCGCGGTGGCCACGCGCACGCGGCGCACGGTGCAGATCGACACCGACGACGAACGTTTCGAGATCGGGGACGGCTCGGTGGTCATCGCCTCCATCACCAGTTGCACCAACACCTCCAACCCGTCCGTCATGGTGGGGGCCGGCCTCCTGGCCAGGAAAGCGGTGCAGCACGGCCTGGAGACGAAGCCCTGGGTGAAGACCTCCATGGCGCCGGGGAGCGGGGTGGTCACCGACTACCTGGACAAGTCCGGGCTCCTGCCCTTCCTGGAGGCGCTGCGCTTCCATGTGGTGGGCTACGGCTGCACGACGTGCATCGGCAACAGCGGGCCGCTTCCGGAAAGAATCCACGAGGCGGTGGAGAAGCACGGCCTGGTGGTGGCCTCCGTGCTCTCCGGCAACCGGAACTTCGAGGCGCGGATCCACCCCCTGGTGCGGGCGAATTACCTGGCGTCCCCCATGCTGGTGGTGGCGTACGCCCTGGCGGGCCGCATCGACATCGACCTGCAGCACGAGCCGCTGGGGTACGACCCCGACGGAGAGCCCGTCTACCTGCGCGACATCTGGCCGTCGCAGGAGGAGATCCGCGCCACCATCGAAGAAGCGCTGGACCCGGAGATGTTCCGCAGCCGGTACGCGAAGGTCACCGCCGGCGACGAGAACTGGCAGTCCCTCCCCCTCCCGGAGGAGAGCAGCCTCTACGCGTGGGACCCCAACTCCACCTACATCCGCCGACCTCCGTTCTTCGAGGGGATGACCCTGGACCCGCCGGCGCCCTCCGACATCCGCGGCGCGCGCGTGCTGGCGCTCCTGGGAGACACCGTCACCACCGACCACATCTCGCCCGCCGGGGCCATCCCCCGGGACGAGCCCGCCGGCCGCTACCTGCGGGAACACGGTGTGGACGTGCGCGACTTCAACACCTTCGGCGCCCGCCGGGGGAACCACGAGGTCATGATTCGCGGCACCTTCGGCAACGTCCGCATCCGGAATCTGCTGCTGGACGGTCGCGAGGGCGGCTACACCATCCACTTCCCCACCGGGGAGGTGGTGCCCATCTACGACGCCGCCATGCGCTACCGGGAAGAAGGTACGCCCCTCATCGTGCTGGCGGGCCGCGAGTACGGCACCGGCTCCTCGCGGGACTGGGCGGCGAAGGGCACGGTGCTCCTGGGTGTGCGCGCCGTCATCGCGGAGAGCTTCGAGCGCATCCACCGCAGCAACCTGGTGGGGATGGGCGTGCTCCCCCTGGAGTTCCCCGCGGGGCAGAACGCCCGCGCGCTGGGGCTCACCGGCCGTGAGGTCTTCGACATCACGGGCATCGCCGACGGGCTGGCGCCTCGCTGCACCGTGGAGGTGGTGGCCCGAGACGAGAAGGGCGGCGAGACCCGCTTCGAGGCGCGGGCGCGGCTGGATTCCGACGTGGACGTGGAGTACTACCTGAACGGCGGGATCCTGCAGACGGTACTCCGGAAGATGGCGCGCGGAGAGATGTAGCGCGGCGCCGACGCCGTCTCAGCCCTCGTCCCGCATCGAGATCGGCGGAGAGAGGATCTCCCGCAGGACCATCGCGGTCCTGAGGTCGGGGCGTCCCCCCGACCGCAGAAGGTCACGCGCCGCCTGAACTTCCGGCCGCATAGGCGCCCCTGTGGTGGCGCGCGGTGGGGGCGGCAGCCCCGCCCCGCCCCGTGCCGGGGGCCGGGCACCGTAGCCCGCGTGGCTACGATGCACCGGATGGACGTCGTCGGAGGGAGAGGGAAGCCGGATGAGCGTGGTTTCCGCCCGACCCACCTCCGCCCACGCGTACCCCTCCCAGCGCCGGACATCCTGGACTTCGTCACGTGACCGAGTCTCCTCCTCCCAGGTGGGGTCAACATCGGGAGGCACGGCCACCGCCACGTCGTCGTCCTCCTCCCAGTAGGAGGGCGGGCGGCGCTCTTCCCACGACTCCTCGGCCTCGGGTAGGGGCAGGGGGAGTCCGTCGGCGTCCCGGCCGCGTTTACGCTGCTTGAGCACCGCGTCCAGAATGGAGAAGAGGATCAGGACCCCGAAGAAGATGAGCTCTTCCATGACCCGGGGTGGTTACTCCTCTCCGTTCTCGCCGGCGGTCTCGTCGGGCCCGGCGATGGCCTGCCTCATGGCGGTGTCCGCCTGCACGTTCCGGTACCGCACGTAGTCCATGACGCCCAGGTTTCCGGCGCGGAAGGCTTCGGCGATGGCCAGCGGCACCTGCGCCTCCGCCTTCACCACCTCGGCGCGCATCTCCCAGACCCGCGCCTTCATCTCCTGCTCCTTCGCCACCGCCATGGCGCGCCGCTCCTCCGCGCGGGCCTGCGCCACCCGCTTGTCGGCCTCCGCCTGGTCCGTCTGCAGTTCCGCGCCGATGTTCTTCCCCACGTCCACATCGGCGATGTCGATGGAGAGGATCTCGAAGGCGGTGCCCGAGTCCAGGCCCTTATGGAGCACCGTCTTGGAGATGGCGTCGGGGTTCTCCAGCACTGCCTTGTGCGAGTCTGAGGACCCGATGGTGGAGACGATCCCTTCGCCCACGCGCGCCAGGATGGTCTCCTCACCGGCGCCACCCACCAGACGGTTGATGTTGGCGCGCACCGTGACGCGCGCCACCGCGATGAGCTGGATGCCGTCCTTCGCCATTGCGGCCACCTTCGGCGTGTTGATCACCTTCGGGTTCACCGAGACCTGCACCGCCTCGAAGACGTCCCGCCCCGCCAGGTCGATGGCCGCCGCCTGGTTGAAGGAGAGGTCGATGTTGGCCTTGTCGGCGCTGATGAGGGCGTTCACCACCCGGTCCACGCGCCCGCCCGCCAGGTAGTGGGCCTCCAGCGCATTGATCTCCAGATCCAGCCCCGCCTTGGTGGCGGCGATGAGTGGTCGCACCACCGCCGGCGGTGAGACCTTGCGCAGCCGCATTCCGATGAGGGAGCCGATCCCCACCCTCACGCCGGCGGAGATGGCCTCGATCCACAGGCGCACCGGAACGGCCCACGCCAGGACCATGATCCCCGCGAAGACCGCGAAGATGAGGAGTGCCTGTGTCAGGAGTAGCGCGTCGCTGTCCATGGTATCGTCACACCTTGAATGGGGTTGGATCCGATCCGTTCGTCACGCCGGAGAATGCTCGTCCTCGCCGTCGGGCGACTTCAGCTCCGCCTCCACCACCGCCCGCACCACGTGGCGGTAGCCCTCGGAGTGGATCACCCGCACCGGCGTGCCCTCCTCGATCCACTCCGACTCGGAGACCACGTCGACGCGCTCGTCGCCGATGAGTGCGGTGCCCGCGGGGCGAAGGTCCGTGATGGCACGGCCCACGCGGCCCACCAGGTCGGCACGGGAAGGCGCCGAGGTATAACCGATGGCGCGATCGGTCCGCTCGGTGAGGAGGATTCCGCTGCGAGAGAGGCGGGAGCTCTGCGGGAGCGTCCTGAGGAGCGCCCACAGCGAGACCAGGACCAGCAGGATGGTGGAGGTGAGTACCAGCCCGGCACGGGCGAAATCCTGCGACGTGGGCAGCCCGCCCAGGAGGCTCATGAAGAGGCCCGCCAGCACGCCCAGGATGCCCAGAATCCCGAAGAGGCCGAAGCCTGGCACCACCACCGCCTCCACCGCCAGGAGGACGAGGCCCACGCCGAAGATGATGAGGTCTTCGAGGCCTGCCAGACCCACGATGAGGTGGGAGCCGAAGAAGAGCGCCAGAGAGATGATGCCTGCTGTGCCCGCCAGCCCGAAGGACGGCGTCTTGATCTCCGCCACCAGGCCCAGGAAGCCCAGACTCAACAGGAAGGGGGCCACCACCGGGTGCGAGAGGAAGCGCACCACCCGCTCCGCCCAGTTGATGCGTGCCGTCACCACCGTGGCTCCGGGGTGACCGATGGCGGTGAGCAGCCCGGCGAGGTCCTCCACCTCCTGCGCGTACCCGATGCGTACCGCCTCCTCGGTGGTGAGGGTGAGGAGTTTACCCTCCTCCACCAGACCCTCGATGGCGATGTCCTCATCCACCATGGCCTCTGCCACCAGCGGATCCAGGCCGTGGGCCTCCGCCAGGGCGCGCATCTCGGAGCGCATGGCCGAGACGATCTTTTCGGGCGCTTTCTGACCCGAGCCGTCCACCGGCGTGGCGGCGCCGATGACCGAGCCGGGACGCATGTAGATCCCGTCGGTGGCCAGCGCGATGAGCGCACCGGCGCTGAAGGCCCGGCGGTTCACGAAGGCGTACACAGGAACCTTGGCGTCCTGGATGGCGTCGGCGATCCGCTCGGCGGCGTCCACCCGGCCTCCCGGCGTGTCGATGTCCAGAACCACCGCCGCCGCGCCCGTCTCCGCCGCCTCCGCCAGCGAGCGCTCGACGAAGGGCGCCAGACCCAGCTCGATGACGCCGGTGACGGGCACGCGGAGCACCGAGCCGGCCTCCTGAGGTGGGCGCACCGCGCCGGAGGCGGCCACCACCACCGTCAGGAGTCCCGCCGCGCCCCATCGTCTGAGTTCGTTCATGACACTGCCTCTCCGCGGTTCAGATCCGGACGGGGACGGCGAACGCCTCATCGGCCGTCCAGCTGGGCCATGAGGCCGCGGGCGTAATACGCCCGCCGGATGGCCAGCACCCACGCCCCGTCGCGCACCGCCGTGCGCGCGCCGGACACCAGCCGCCGCAGGCGCAGGCGGTCCTTCTCCGAATACGCGTCGTCATCCTGGAATCTTCCCAGCTCCGCCTCCACCTCCGCCGTGAGGCTCCGGGCCACCGCCTCGGGCCCCACCTCGCGGAGGGCGTCGGCGCCGCGGAGCACCTGCAGGAGCGCCTCCCGGGGATCCTCGGAGCGAAGCGCCAGCGCCGCGGCGGCGTACGCGTCACGGGCCAGGTCCACCTTCACGCGAATGCGTTCGGGCAGGTCGTCCAGCGGGAGGCCCACCGCCCGGCGCACGGCCTCGCCCAGGCGGTCCACCTCCTCCGCCACGCCGCCGCGCCCCAACACGGGGACGAACGCCTCCGCCAGCCGCGCGTAGGCGGCCTCCCGCATTCCGCCCGCGCCTTCGGGCGCATCCCACGAAGCGGTCCACGCCGCCATGGCCTCCGCCGCCTCCGGCGGGGCGTCGGCGGGGAGCCGCCATGAACCCGGATCAGGGA
>WGEM01000147.1 GCA_015492755.1 Gemmatimonadota bacterium
ACGAGTACCGGGGCGAGATGATGGACGGGTGGGTGGGGGCGCCCCTCTCCGACCTCTTCGAGCTTCTCATCTCCACCATGCCCGAGAACAATCCGGGAAGCCTCTCCCGGCGGGAATACACCGACGTCATCGCGTATATCCTGCGTCTCAACGGAATGCCCGCGGGAGAGGCCCGCCTCTCCTCCCGGGCCTCCGAGCTCCGCGGGATCCTCTTCACCCGGAGGGAGGAACCATGATCCGCTCCACGCTCCGCCTCGTGACGGCCGCCTGCCTGGCCGCGCTCCTCGCCCCGCACGGTGCCGGCGCCCAGCGCCGGGGCACCGAGGGGGGAGAGTGGCGCTACTGGGGGGGCGACGAGGGCAGCTCCCGCTACTCGCCCCTGGACCGGATCGACGCGGCCAACGTCGAGGACCTGGAGGTCGCCTGGCGGTGGTACGCGGCCAACTACGGCCCCTCGGTGGACTTCATCTACCGGGGCACCCCCATCTACGCCAACGGGAAGCTCTACAACGTGGCGGGTCAGCGCCGGACGGTGGTGTGCGTGGACCCGGCCACCGGCGAGACCCTCTGGATGTGGCGCATGAAGGACAACCCGCGCTGGCGGGAATCTACACGGAAGAACTACGGGAAGGGGGTGGCGTACGCCGAGGTGGACGGCCGTCCCACCATCTACGTCATCACGCCGGGCTCGTACCTGGTGGCGCTGGATGCCGACACCGGACAGCCCATCCCGTATTTCGGGATCAACGGGGTGGTGGACCTCCATCTGGGGATGGGCGACTACCCGGTGGATCCGGAGCGGGGGATCCTGGACTCGGGTGACATCACATCGTCGTCGCCGCCCATCGTGGTGAACGGGGTGGTGGTGGTGGGGAACTCCCACGACCGGGGCTACTACCCGGAGCGGAAGGAGAACGTCCCCGGGCACGTCCGGGGATTCGACGCCCGCACGGGCGAGCGGAAGTGGATCTTCCACGTTCTGCCCCGGCCGGGTGAGTTCGGCCACGACACCTGGGAGGACGACGCCTGGACCTTCACCGGGAACATCTCCCCCTGGGCGCCCCTCTCCGCCGATTCCGAGCTGGGGCTCGTGTACGTGCCCACCGACACGCCCACCAACGACTACTACGGGGGGCACCGGCCCGGCGACAACCTCTTCGGCACCAGCCTCCTGGCGCTGGACGTCCGCACGGGGGAGCGGCGCTGGCACTTCCAGATGGTGCACCACGACGTCTGGAACATGGACAACCCCGACGCCCCGCACCTGGTGGACGTCACCGTGGAGGGCCGGCGGATCCCGGTGGTGGCGGCCGTCACGAAGCAGGGCTTCACCTACGTCTTCAACCGGGAGACGGGCGAGCCGGTCTGGCCCATCGAGGAGCGGCCGGTCCCGCAGTCCGACGTCCCCGGCGAGAAGACCTCGCCCACGCAGCCCTTCCCCACGAAGCCGGCGCCCTTCGAGCTGCAGGGGATGGGGGAGGACAACCTCATCGACTTCACCCCCGAGCTGCGGGCCGAGGCGCTGGAGATCGCCCGGAAGTACCGCATGGGCCCCCTCTTCACGCCGCCGTCGCTGTGGAATCACCCCGACGGCACCAACGGGGCCTTCGTGGTGCCCGGCGCCAACGGCGGCGCCAACATCCCCGGCGGCGCCGCGGCGGACCCGGAGACCGGGGTGCTGTACGTGGCCTCCCAGCGGGGGCACTCGGTCATCTCCCTCATCCCCGGAGACCAGCGGGGCGAGGTCATCGGCGGGGACGACTCCAACATGCGCTACGTGTCCCGGGGTCCCGGCGGGATCCGGGGGCCTCAGGGGCTCCCCCTCCTGAAGCCTCCCTACGGCGCCATCACCGCCATCGATCTCAACACCGGCGAGCACCTCTGGCGGATACCCAACGGACGTACCCCCGCCAGCGTGAAGAACCACCCCGCGCTGCGGGGCGTGGAGCTGCCCAACACCGGCAAGTACGCCCACGCCAACATCCTGGTGACGAAGACGCTGCTCTTCTACGGCGAGGGGCGGGGGCAGGACCCGCTCCTCCACGTGGTGGACAAGGCCACCGGTCGGGAGCTGGCGGTGATCGAGCTTCCGGCGCCCACCAACACCGCGCCCATGACCTATCTCCACGAAGGCCGGCAGTACATCGTGC
>WGEM01000148.1 GCA_015492755.1 Gemmatimonadota bacterium
CTTCAGAGGCGTCTGGCCGCCCAGCTGAACGATGACCCCCTTCGGCTTCTCCAGATGGAGGATCTCCAGCACGTCCTCCAGCGTGAGGGGCTCGAAGTAGAGCTTGTCGCTCACGTCGAAATCGGTGGAGACCGTCTCGGGGTTGGAGTTCACCATGATGGTCTCGTAGCCCGCCTCGCGGAGCGCCAGCACCGCCTGCACGCAGCAGTAGTCGAACTCGATGCCCTGTCCGATGCGGTTGGGACCGCTGCCCAGGATCACGATCTTCTCGCCATCCGACGGGACGCTCTCGGACTCGTCCTCGTAGGACGAGTAGTAGTACGGCGTCTCCGCGGGGAACTCGCCGGCGCAGGTGTCCACCACGTTGTACGTGGGACGGATGTCCCAGGCCCACCGCCGCATCCGCACGTCCTCTTCCCGCTCGCCCCGCAGCGCGGCGAGCTGGGCGTCGCTGAACCCTTCCCGCTTCATCCGGCGCAGCAACTCGGGCGACACCTCCTCGGCCTCCGCGTAGCTCCGCTCCAGCTCCAGGATCTGCCGGAGCTGATCCAGGAACCACGGGTCGATGTGGGTGGCCTCACGGATCTCCTCCAGCGAGATTCCCGCCTCCATCGCCCGCTTGAGCTGGAAGGCCCGGTTGGGGTTGGGGCGGCGGATGGCGGCCAGCAGGCTGTCGGGGTGGTCGGCCTCCAGCCCGTCATCCGCCGGCGTGGCACCCGTCACCCACCCGGTGCGCCCGATCTCCAGCCCGCGGAACCCCTTCTGCCACGCCGCCCGGAAGGTGCGGCCGATGGCCATCGTCTCCCCCACGGACTTCATCTGCACGCCCAGCGTGTCGTCCACCTCCGGGAACTTCTCGAAGGCGAAACGGGGGAGCTTCACCACCACGTAATCCAGCACCGGCTCGAAGGAGGCCGGCGTCGTCTTGGTGATGTCGTTGGGGAGTTCGTGCAGGTGATATCCCACCGCCAGCTTGGCGCCCACGCGTGCGATGGGGAAGCCGGTGGCCTTGGACGCCAGCGCCGACGAACGGCTCACGCGGGGATTCATCTCCACCACCAGCATCTCACCGTTCTCGGGGTTCACCGCGAACTGGATGTTGCAGCCCCCCGCCTCCACTCCGATCTCGCGGATGATGGCGATGGACGCGTCGCGCATCGCCTGGTACTCCACGTCGGAGAGCGTCTGGGCCGGCGCCACCGTGATGGAGTCGCCGGTGTGGACGCCCATGGGATCGATGTTCTCGATGGAGCAGACGATGATGACGTTGTCGATCCCGTCGCGCACCACCTCCAGCTCGTATTCCTTCCACCCGATGACCGAGCGGTCGATGAGCACCTCACCGATGGGTGAGGCGTCCAGCCCCTTCCGCACCTGTTCGCGGAATTCCTCCCGGTTGTACGCGATCCCGCCGCCGGTGCCGCCCAGCGTGTAGGAGGGCCGGATGATGGCGGGGTACCCGGTGTCTTCCACGATGGCCAGCGCCTCGTCCAGCGAGCGGGCGAAGCCGCCGTGGGGGACGCGGAGACCGATGCGCTCCATGGCCGCCGCGAACTGTTCGCGGTCCTCCGCCATCTCGATGGAGCGCTCGTTGGCGCCGATGAGCTCCACCCCGTAGCGCTCCAACGCTCCGGAGCGATGAAGCTCCATCGCCACGTTGAGCGCCGTCTGCCCGCCCATGGTGGGGAGCAGCGCGTCGGGGCGTTCCCTTTCGATGACGCGCTCCACCCACTCGGCGGTGATGGGCTCGATGTAGGTCCGATCCGCCAGGTCGGGATCGGTCATGATGGTGGCGGGATTGGAGTTCACCAGCACCACCCGGTACCCGTCCTCCTTCAGGGCGCGCACCGCCTGAGTGCCGGAATAGTCGAACTCGCAGGCCTGACCGATGATGATCGGGCCTGAGCCCAGGATGAGGATCGTCTCTAGATCGTCGCGTCGAGGCACGTGCGTAGCGCGGTAGGTCCGGACCGGCCTGCGGCGGAGCGGTGTCTAGTCGTCACGTGCCTTCCCGGATTCCTTCCGGACGGCCGTCACGAGCACCAGCGCGAAGCCGCCCCAGACGAACGCCATGACGAGGACCATCGTGATCCAGGTGGACGCGCGCACGGGCTGACCTCCCTCCTCCGCCCCGCGGGGGGCCGGGCGTGATTCGCTGTTCTTCTCGGGCGGGCCGCCACCGCCGGGGCGGGGTCCGACGCGGTTCGGCCGGCGTAAGGTCGCGACAGGTGCGGGCGCGGGCAAGCGCCCCGGGTGGAGCGAACGGCTACTTCTCCAGACGCACGGAGATCCCCTGCGTACCGGCAGGGAGATTGTCCGCGCCGGCGGCGAAGATCACCGAGACGCTGGGCTTGGAGGCGCCCACGTCCTGCACCCGCACGCCGAAGTCCAGCTGGCCGCCCGCCTCGTCCACCAGGACCACCCGGTATCGCTTCTCGGCGGAGGAGACCAGAGCCCCGTACGCCCGGGTGTCGCCGGCACCCACGAAGCCCTCCACGCCGCCGCCGGTGACCTCCAGTACCACCGCGCCCAGCGGCACCGGGGCCTCCACGGAACCGGTGAGGGTACCGGGGCCTTCCGGGCCTCCATCGCACGCCGCCACCGCCAGCGCGGCGCCCAGCGTGAGAGCCCAGCGTCGCGCGCTCATCGTCCGACCCTCCCGCTGCCCAACAGGTTGTTCAGCTCCGCAGTCACGGGAAGCTCCGGGTGGGCCAGGATCCACACCCGCAGGTCGCCCAGATCGTACTGCCCGTTGGCGTTGCCCTGGCGGTCCAGGAAGTCCAGCTGCAGCGGGTCCAGCGCCGGCCCCGTCCCGAAGAAGGGCGCGGCCAGGCGCTCCAGCTCCAGCTCGGGCTCCTTCACGTCCAGGACCACCTCGCCCTCGTCCTGGAGGCCGCGGGCGTCGGTGGCCCGGAGCCGAACGGGAAACCGCCCTGCCTCCAGCGCCACGCCCTTCAGCTTGCCGAAGGGGTCGAGCGTGAGCCCCTCCGGAAGCCGTCCCTCGAGAAGGAGCCAGACCACGGGATCCGTGCCGTCCCGCACCGGGAGTTGCTGGTCCACCGTGGTGGCGGCGTGGAGGCGGATGCTGTCCGCCGCGATGCCGTACGTCATGACGAAGGCCGCGCCGGCGCTTACCGGCGCCGCCATCGTGACCTGCGCGGGATTGGGCTGGCCCGCCAGCGCACCCGTCCACGCCTGGAAGGCGAAGCCCAGCGTGGGCACCGCCTCCACCGTGATGGTGGCCCCCTCGTCGAACCAGAGATCCTCGGAGGGCGGCTGGCTCCGGAAGGTACCGGGCTCCACGCCGTTCACACCCCCGGTGACCTCCAGGTGGAGTTCCACCTGGCGGCCGTCGTAGCGGGCCACGTACTCGGCGTCGGCCAGCGGCGTCACCAGCGTGCGGATCCGGGGTGCGGCGGGGTCGTCGTCCCACCCCCGGAAGGGACGCCGCACACCGGGCTCCAGCTCCTCGCCCGCGGCGGCCTCCACGGTATGCTCCTCGAAGGGGGCCGAGCTCCACACATGGGAGATCCCGGAAAGCTGGGTGCCGTTCAGGCGCAACATATCCGCCACCACCGCCCCATCCACGCGCAACGTGAGCGTGGTGAACCGCGTGAGGAGCCTGAAGGTCACGTCCTGCCCCGCCCGCTGGATGTCGAAGAGGGTGAGGCCGGTGGCGGTGCCCTCGGCGGAGGTGGCCGCCGGCCGGGACGCGGCGTGGAAGGCCCGATTCTCCCGGCCGGGACTCTCCAGCGGGAAGGGATCTTCCGCGTCGCCCCGCCCACCACCGGGCGTCCCAAGCTCGTTGAAGCCGTCGGCCTGCCGCAGCCAGACGCCCATGTGGGCGTAGGCGTTCACGGTGTTGGAGCGCCAGCGCGACGCCACCACGTCCTCGTCGATCTGCCAGATCAGGAGTCCCTCACCCGGAAGGTGCTGGTCGTATCCGACGCGGGCGCGGTTCTCCAGGAGGAAGTACTCGCCGGAACCGTCCTGGGCGTCCACCCGGTACACGCGCCCCCCCGTCTCCACCGGCTCCAGGCGCAGCGTCCCCAGGTCCAGGCCTCCGGGGAGCGTCTCCACCTCCACCCAGCCCAGCATCGCCTTCGACCAGGCGCCCATGTGGCACGGTGACTCCGGGGACTGACCGTCGCAGCCCCAGGAGCCGGAGGCCATGAGGTCCCAGTTCCCCGCGCCGGCGTGCTTCCCGTCGATGTTCTCGTTGGTGTCGTAGAGGTCCGGGAGCCCGAACGCGTGACCCAGCTCGTGGGTGAACACGCCGATCTCCGAAAGCGAAGAGCCATCGCAGGCAAAGATGGGCTGGACGACGTAGTCGTCGATCCGGATGTACCCCCCATCGGCCGCAGCCACCGTGGTGGTGAAGGCCTGGCCTGCCGAGGAGCGGAGGCTCCAGCGGTGCGACCAGATGCGGTCGTTCCGCTCCGATCCGCCGCACTCCGCGCCCGGCGTGGGATGGATCACAGAGAGCACGTCCACGAAGCCGTCGTCGTCCCCGGAGTTGGGCACGCCGTCGGGTCCGTCGTTGTCATACTGCCCCCAGTCCACGTCGGGGAGTCGGCTGAGAAGCTGCGTGATGAAGGCGCCGGTGGTGCCCCTGGTGAGTCCGCTCTGCCCGCCCGTGGCCTCGGCTTGCGTGAACGACGCCCTGGTCCAGTCCCACACGTCCGCCAGCAGCGTGAACCGCCCGCCCGAGACCTCCCGGTAGTAGTCGGTGATGGTGCCGTCGGACTCACCGAAGAAGGAATTCCGGACGTCTCCAGCCCCGTAGCGCATGGCCGACGCGTCGGGGGAATCGGAGAAGAGCCCGAGAATCACGGGGATGCGCATGGTGCCGGTGAGCGGCGCCTCGCGGGGACCCAGCGCCCGGGCCATGCCGGGGGGCGTCGCGCGTCCTCCCGCCATCCGCGCGCGGAGACGCGCGGCGCGTCCGTGACGGAATCGGAAGGCGTCTTCGTCTGAGGCCCAGGTCTCGAAGTAGCCGTCAGGGGGGCGCGTTCCGTAGCGGTCTCCCAGCGCTTCCACGTCCTGAGCCGCCGCCGGCACCACCGGCGCCGAGCTCAACACCGCGGCGACGAGCCACGGGCCGCGGAAGCGGGGCGGAAGGCGGCGGCTCACGGGTTGCATGATAGACGATACACGCATGGCGTCGCCGTGGGTTCCCGCGCGAGGACGGCCGTTCCCGGCGTCCAGCCGGCTCAGCGCCGCGCTCCAGCCAGGTCCTCGCCGCGAATCTCCAGCTCCTCCGCGACGCCGCGCAGAGCGTCGATGACGTTCTGAATGTGCTCGTTGCGCTCCAGCCCGATGAGTTCGATGCCGCGCTGCACCTCCTCGCGGCTCACGCCTGCGGCGAACGTCTTGTCCTTGAGCTTCTTCACCACGGACTTGGGCTTCAGGTCGTCGATCCCGTTGGGGCGCACCAGGCAGCAGGCGTAAACCAGCCCCGAGAGCTCGTCGCACGCCACCAGAACCCGGTCGAGTTCGGTTTCGGGCTCCACGCCCGTGAAGTCGGAGCGGTGGGCCAGGATGGCGTGTGTCACCTCCTCGGGGTAGCCCAGCTCTTTGAGATGCTCCACGGCCCGGAGCGGGTGCTCCTCCGGGTACTTCTCCCAGTCCAGATCGTGGAGGAGACCGGCGAGACCCCATACCTCCGGGTCGGCGCCGCGCAGCGCGGCGTAGTGCCGCACCGCCGCCTCCACCGCGATCATGTGCTTCCGGAGGCCTTCGTTCTCCACCCACGACTCCAGCAGCGCTACCGCTTCCTCACGACTTGGCATCGCCACGTCCTTCCCATTCGGTTCGTTTGGCGTCACGCGCGTGTGCGCAGGGTCAAGTTGGCGCCGCCCACCTTCCTCGCACAACCGTGCGCCGCATGCCTCCGGAACCGCGCCCTCCTACACCCTCGACGACGGACAGAGATGCGCGATGACGCACGCTTCGCAGCGCGGGCGGCGCGCGATACACACGCGGCGCCCGTGCCAGATGAGGAGGTGGGAGAGCATCGTCCACTGCTCCCGCGGGAAGAGCTCCATGAGGTCCCGCTCGATCTTCACGGGGTCGGTCTCCTTCGTGAGGCCCAGAAGCCGCGCCAGTCGCTTCACGTGGGTATCCACCACGATGCCTTCGTTGATGCCGAAGGCGTTCCCCAGAATCACGTTGGCGGTCTTGCGACCCACGCCCGGAAGCCGGGTGAGGGCCTCCATGTCCGCGGGCACTTCGCCGTCGTGCTCCCCCACCAGCGCCCGGGCAAACCCGATGATGTTCCGGGCCTTGTTCCGGTAGAACCCGGTGGAGCGAATGATCTCCTCCACGTCTTCCTGCCGAGCCGCCGCCAGCGCGCGGGCGTCGGGATAGCGGCGGAAGAGCTCCGGAGTCACCTGATTCACCCGTTCATCGGTGGTCTGCGCCGAGAGGATGGTGGCCACGGCGAGCTGGAACGGATCGCGATAATCCAGCTCGCAGTGGGCGTCCGGGTACTCCTCGCTCAGAAGGCGAAAAACCTCCTGAGCCCGCGCGCGCCTGGCCGCCTTCGACTCCCTACCGATCTTCGCCATGCGTCCGGACCTCGAGATATGGGATTCGGGATGCGTCGGGGGCGTCCGTCGGAGCCGCTCGGCGAGCCGCCCCGGGCCCGCCATGGAGGTGCGCGAAGAAGCGCGCCAGGAGCTTGAGGACTTCTCCGGCGGTGCGTACGCCCAGGAGTCCGTCCAGCTCCGCCCCCGGAAGAGGGTTATGGAAGTCCTCCCCGTCCCGCACCTCCGCCTCGAGCCAGAGCGGGGCGTCGGCAGCGGGCGCCTCCGGGAGCGGCACGGCGTCGAAGCCCGCCCGCTCCGCCACCACCCCGGTGACGACGAGGGTGTGA
>WGEM01000149.1 GCA_015492755.1 Gemmatimonadota bacterium
CGGAGCGGGGGAGCTTCGCCACCTCCGAGCCGTTCACGAAGAATCTCACCGTGTCGCCCTTCGCCTCCACCGCCAGGACGTTCTTCACCGAGACGTCTTCGCCGCGGTGGGCGTAGGAGCGGATGGCCTCATGTGAGGTCCAGGGGATGAGTGTGGGGGCGTCGGGGCCCACGCGACGCTTCACGATGAACTGCCCGCCGTCACGGATGAGGAAGTAGGTATATTCGATGTCGTCGCCCTCCAGGTTCTTCCCGCCCAGGAAGATCCCGAAGGCCTCGCGGCGACCCTGGGGGTCGAAGAGGAAGACCTCCATCTCGGCGCGGAAGTCGCCGGAGGCCTCCATGTCGGGTCCCCAGTAGATGGCGGCGGGGCCCGACGTGACGTGCCAGCCCGGCGGCATCTCCACGAACATCTCCAGGTCCGCCTCGGTAGCGCCCGGCCGGTCGAAGCGGACGTGCCAGCCTTCGGGACGTGCGAAGTCCTGCGCCGCTCCGGACGCGGCGAGGGCGGTGAGGCCCAGGACGGCGACGAAGGCGCTGCGGGCGAGTGGGGCGGAGCGTCGGGGACGGAGGGACATGGGGCCTCCACGGTGGGCGTGCACGTTGGGCGGACGGGGGAATAAGGTTCCAGCCGGCTGCACCGAAGTCAAACGCGCCGCCCACCGGGGGATGTGGGGCATTTCCCCACATCGCCACCGGCACCCACCCGACTGACGGCCCCGCCGGGCTCGTTAGGATTCGGTCGTGCCGGTGTGCCCGGGCATTTTTCCAGGTGTAAAAACATCATCTCAGGGTGATGTTTCGAGTCGCCCACCCTGTCAAGGAGCTGTCATGACCACGACGCCCCGTTTCGTTCGAGGAGCCATCGTGCTGGGCGCGTCCGTCGCGCTTGCCGCGTGCGGAGGGGGTGAGCCCGCCACGCAGGAGCAGGAGGCGCCCGCCGCCACCGCGGTCTCCGAGAACCCGGTGAGTGCCGGACAGGCCATCTTCGAGCGTACGTGCTTCGCCTGCCACACCATCGGAGAGGGCCCGCGCATCGGGCCCGACCTGAAAGACGTTCACAAACGCCGCGACCGCGACTGGCTCGTGCGGTGGATCAAAGATCCCATCGGCATGAGTCAGACCGACTCCATCGGGAGGGCGCTCCTGGCGGAGTGGAACAACGTGCCCATGGCGCCCCAGTTCCTCTCCGACGAGGAGATCGACCAGGTCCTGGAGTACATCATCGCGGTGAGCGAGGGCACGGTGCAGATGGCGTCGGGCGACGCCGGAGTGCCGGAGGAGCTCACGCCCGAGCAGTTCGAGCAGGCCAAGGAAATCTACTTCAACCGTTGTGCCGGCTGCCACGGGACGCTCCGCGCCGGCGCCACCGGGCCCAACATCCAGCCGGAGCGCACGCGCCAGATCGGCTCGGCGGCGCTGAAGGCCACGCTCACCCACGGGCTGCCGGGCGGGATGCCCGCCTGGGGAGACGCGGGTATCCTCACCGAGGACGAGATCGGCATCATGGCCCGGTACGTCCAGATGGACCCGCCGCCGCCGCCCGCCCGGCCCATGGCGGTGATCCGTAACTCCTGGAACCTGATGGTGCCGGTGGAGGAGCGTCCCACCCGGCCTGAGACGGACCGGAACTGGGAGAACTACTTTGGCGTGGTCCTCCGGGACGCCGGTGAGGTGGCCATCATCGACGGAGACACGAAGGAACTCCTCTCCATCATCGAGACGGGCTTCGCCGTGCACATCCTTCGATCTTCGTCCACCGGGCGCTACTTCTACGCGGTGGGACGTGACGGGAAGGTGAGCCTCATCGACCTCTGGCCGGAGACGCCGCAGCTCGTGGCGCAGGTGCAGGGCTGCTCTGACGCCCGCTCGGTGGACGCCTCCAAGTTCGAGGGCTACGAGGACCGTTACCTCATCGAGGGGTGCTACTGGCCACCCCAGTACGTGGTCTACGACGGGCTGACGCTGGAGCCGCTGGCGGTGCACGACGTGACGGGCAAGGCGGTGGATACCGGCGAGAAGCTGGACGAGGTGCGGGTGGCGGCCATTGTGGCATCGCACTTCGACCCGGTGTGGGTACTGGGACTGAAGGAGTCGGGCCACGTGGGGATCGTGGACTACTCCAAGCCGAACTTCCCCATCGTGGCGAAGATTCCCACCGAGCGCTTCCTCCACGACGGCGGGTGGGATCACACCGGCCGCTACTTCATGATCGCCGCCAACCAGCGGGACAAGATGGTGGTGGTGGACGTCCAGGAGCAGAAGCTGGTCACCATGTTCGAGACCGGCCGGATTCCGCACCCCGGCCGGGGCGCCAACTGGCAGGATCCGGAGTACGGGTGGGTGAACGGTACCACGCACATCGGGCAGGGGCGCTTCGTGGTATATGGCGCCGACCCGGTTGGGCGCCCCGACGTGGCATGGAAGGTGGTGCGCACCATCGACTTCGAGGGCTCGGGCTCGCTCTTCGTGAAGACCCATCCCAACTCGCCGTGGGTTTGGATGGACATGCCCCTCAACAACGACCCGAAGCGTACCCGCCAGACGTGCGTGTACTCGAAAGCGAAGGGGGAGATGGAGAAGTGCTTCACCATCGGCCCGCGCGGCACGGCCGTCCACTTCGAGTACAACAGGGACGGGACGGAGGTGTGGGTGAGCCTCTGGGATAAACAGGGTGAGATCGTCATCTTCGACGACCGCACGCTCACCGAGAAGGAGCGCATCACCGGGGACTGGCTGGTGACGCCCACCGGTAAGTTCAACGTGTACAACACCTCGCACGACATCTACTGACGCTCCGTGACGGCGGGGGGTGGGTCGCACGCCCTCCCCCACTCGGGTCGTCGCCGATGGCTCGACTCCGATCCCATCGGAGCCGGAGGAATCCATGAAGACCAGACTCATCGCGGCGGTCTGCGCGCTGGCGGCGGTGGGCGCAACGCCCACCGCGGCCCAGGATGTCACCCTGAGCGGGCAGGTCCGGCCGCGCTACGAATACAGGGATCCCGTCGGCGGTGGGAAGGATGGAACCACCTCCATGAGGGTCCGCCTGGGCGCGCTGGCGGAGGTGGACGCCAACCTCTCCGTCTTCGTCCAGCTCCAGGACGTGCGCACGTGGGGCGAGGAGACGCACCCCCTCTTCGACCGGAGTGCCGACCAGCTCGACTTGCATCAGGGATACCTCCGCTACAAGGGAGAGAAGCTGGACTGGCTCACCGCGACGGTGGGGCGGATGGAGACCAACCTGGGCGGACAGCGCCTCGTGGGTGCCGTGAACTGGACACAGCAGGCCCAGAGCTTCGACGGGGTGCGGCTGGACCTGACCGGCGGCTGGGGAGACGTGAAGCTACTGGCGTACACGATCGCCGATGAGACCGCCCCCACCCAAGAGGTGGACAAGGAACTCTACGGGGCCTATGCCACGGTGAAGTCCGTGGGGCCCGGAGTTCTGGACCTGTACTGGCTCTACGACCGGGTGGAAGGGGCCACCAAGACCGATCAGCACGCGCTGGGCGCACGGTACGCCTTCGAGGGCACGGTGCGCGGGCGGGTGGAGGCGACACTGGAGACCGGCACACGTGCCGGGGCGGACCTGTCGGCGTTCATGGTCGGGGCGCGCCTCGGCACCTCGTTCGCCGGCGGCAAGGCGTCGGCCACCCTCTGGTACGATTACCTCTCCGGAGACGATCCGGGGACGGCGGAGGTGGAGGTCTTCCATACCCTGTACGCCACGAACCACAAGTTCTATGGCTTCGCCGATCTCTTCCTGAACATCCCGGTGCACACGGGGGGGGCGGGCCTGCAGGATCTGGCGCTCAAGATGGACTGGCGGCCGGAGTCTGACGTGCGCGTCGCCGCCGACCTCCACCGCTTCCGCACCGCCCGGGGCGACGTCCTGGCCTCCGACGACTTCGGTACGGAGCTGGACCTGACCCTTTCGCACCGCTACAGCCCGCATCTCACCGCCACCGCCGGGCTCTCGCGGGTCTGGAAGGGCGACGCCCTGGTGGAGCTGGGACGGCTCACGAAGGACATGACCTGGTTCTACGTCATGCTGGACGCCCGCTTCTGACGCCACGGCGGCCCCGGAAGGGGCCGCCGGCCTCTTGCGGCGCCGGGCGGGGGTCGGCCCATTGGCGGTGGTCCACGGCATGTTCACGTCCACCGCAGGAGTCTCGATGTCGCGCCGTCCATTCCGCTGCGTGCCGCCGCACGCCCCGCTGTTTCTCGCACTCGCCGCGTTCCTGGCGTTCTCTCCGGGCGCGCACGCCCAGACGCCCCTGGGCGAGGCGCTTTCGGCGCTCTCGCTGAGGGAGATCGGGCCCGCCATCATGGGCGGTCGCGTCGCGGACCTCGCGGTGGTGGAATCCCGTCCGAGTACCTTCTATGTGGGGTTCGCCTCCGGCGGCGTGTGGCGCACCGACTCCGACGGCGCGGCGTGGACGCCCCTCTTCGACCACCAGCCCTGCGCGTCGGTGGGCGACGTCACGGTCTTCCAGGCGAATCCCCGCGTGGTGTGGGTGGGGACCGGCGAGCCTCAGAACCGCCAGAGTTCGCCATACGGCTGCGGCGTCTTCCGCTCCACCGACGGCGGCGCTACCTGGACGTCCCTGGGTCTCGAGGATACCCGCCACATCGGACGAATCGCGCTCCACCCCACCGATCCCGATGTGGCGTACGTGGCGGCGCTGGGCCACCTCTTCGGTCCCAACGAGGAGCGGGGCGTGTTCCGCACCACGGACGGAGGTGATACGTGGGAGCGGGTCCTTTACGTGGACGAGAACACGGGCGCCATCGACATCGTGATGGATCCCTCCGACCCGAACACACTCTTCGCCGCCATGTATCAGCGGCGGCGTACCGTCTTCGGCTTCAGCGCCAGCGGGCCCGGGAGCGGCCTCTACCGCACCACCGACGGGGGCGAGACGTGGACGGAGCTCACCGTGGGGCTCCCGAAGGGCGACAAGGGACGGATCGGCATCGACATCTACCGCCGCAATCCCGACATCGTGTACGCGCTGGTGGAGTCGCGGGGGCAGGGGAGGGGGCTCTACCGGTCGGAGGACCGCGGCGAGACGTGGACCAGAATGTCGGCGCGTAACCCGCGACCGATGTACTTCAGCCTCGTTCGCGTGGATCCCACCGACGACAGCCGCGTCTACCTGGGGGGCGTGCAGTTCTCCATCTCCGATGACGGCGGCCGCACCTGGACTGAGGGGAACGCGGCGGAGGGGATCCACGTGGACCATCACGCCCTCTGGATCGACCCGTCGGATCCGCAGCACCTGATTCTGGGCAACGACGGCGGGGTGGCCTCCAGCCGGGACGGCGGGCGCTCGTGGCGCCACCACAACAACCTGGCGGTGGGGCAGTTCTATGAGATCGGGGTGGACATGAGCGACCCGTACCGGGTCTGCGGTGGGCTGCAGGACAACAGTTCCTGGTGCGCGCCCAACCGGACGCTCACCCCGTACGGTCTCAGGAACCGAGACTGGTTCGACGTCTGGGGGGGTGATGGGTTCTACAACCAGTTCGACCCCCACAACCCGGACGTGCTCTACAGTGAATCACAGGGCGGAAACTCGGGCCGGGTGCACCTGGCCACCGGCGAGGTCTGGACCATCCGCCCGCTCCCGCCCGCCGCCGAGGGCGACGAGGAACGGCGCTACCGCTACAACTGGAACGCGCCCATCGTGGCGTCGCGCCACCACCCGGGCACGGTGTATGTGGGCAACAACCACCTCATGCGTTCCCGGGACGGCGGGTTGAGCTGGGAGGAGGCCAGTCCCGACCTCACCCGGGCCATCGACCGGGACACGCTCACCATCATGGGTGAGCGGGTGACGGCGCGCACGCTCTCCCGCCACGACGGCACCGCCAACTACGGCACCATCACCGCCATCGAGGAGTCGCCGCTCTCGGGGGACGTGCTCTACGTGGGCACCGACGACGGCAACCTCCAGGTGACGCTGGACGGCGGCGCCACCTGGACCAACGTCGCGGGCAACGTACCCGGCCTGCCGGACCGTTCCTACGTGAGCCGCATCGAAGCCTCGTACCACGAACCCGGCCGCGTGTACGCCACCTTCGACCTTCACTGGGACGACGACTACCGCCCCTACGTGTTCGTGAGCGAGGACTACGGGCGGAGCTGGAGATCCATTTCCACGGGGCTGCCGGAGTGGTCGGTGAACGTCATCCGGGAGCATCCCCGCGCACCCCGCCTCCTCTTCGTGGGCAACGAGGTGGGGGTGTACGTCTCCACCGACGGGGGCGCGAGCTGGCACCGGCTGGCCGCGCTCCCCACGGTGCCCGTGGACGACCTGGTGGTGCACGAGCGGGACAACGATCTGGTCATCGGCACGCACGGGAGGAGCATCTGGGTCCTGGACGACCTGAGTGTGCTGGAGCGCGCCAGCCAGGAGGACGTGTGGAGCGCCGATGCCTACCTCTTCCCCGTGGCGGAGGCCACCCAGTGGTTCCGGCTGGGAGGCTGGCCCTTCTGGGGTGAGGAGTTCGAGGGCGACAATCCCCCGGACGGTGCGGTGATCCGCGTGTGGCGGGGCGAGGGAGCCCAGGAGGTGAGGCTGAGGATCACCACCTCCACCGGACAGACGGTGCGGGAGCTTGAGGTGCCGGAGGAGCCGGGTCTCCACGAAGTGGTCTGGGACCTCAGGGAAGCCGCGCCGGTGGAGGTGCCCGATGAGGACGACGGCGGTGGGGGCGGCTTCTTCCGCGCGTCGGTTCGGGGGCCGCTGGTCCTCCCCGGCACGTACATGGTGGAGCTCTCCGCCGGCACCAGTAGCGTCCAGCGGGAGGTGCGTGTGCGGCTGGATCCCCGGGTGGAGCCCGACCTGGACGCCCTCCGGGCGCGGCAGGAGGCGGCCCGGGACGCCGCCACCATCGTGGGGACCATCACTCTGGCGCAGCGGTCGCTCCAGCGCCTGACCCGACAGCTCGCCGACGCGCGACGTCTGCTGGGTGAGGCAGGCGCGTCGGAGGAGCTCCGCGACGCCGCGCAGCAGCTCTCGGCGTCGCTGGACTCGCTCCGGAACCGCATCCAGGAGGCGAGTCCGGGAAGGGTGGTGTTCGGGATCGAACGGAACGCCGGCCCGCCCACCGCGGATCAGCTGCGCGCAATTGACGAGGCGTGGGCGCGGGTGCCGTCGTTGGTGGAGGAGCTGAACGGGTTCATCACCCGGCGGGTGCCGGACCTCTACCGGCGCATGGCCGAGGCCGGTGTGCACCCCGACCCGGGTGAGCCGGTGCCGATGCCCCGCCGTGGCCGATAGCGTTCGCCTCGTCCGGGCCATCCGCCGCCGCCGGCTCGCGCTGGCGGCGGCGGCGCTTCTGGCGGGGTGCGGCGGCGCCGAGACGCTGCCGGCGGAGCTCCCGGCCGGCGCGCTTCCGGACTCGCTCTTCGGCGCGCTGGTGGAGCGGGTCAGCGAGCCGGGCGGGTACTTCGATACCGACAACCTCATCTCCAACGAGGCGGGCTACCTCAAGGTGATGGGCGGGCTGGAGGCGCTGGATCTGGAGGGCGGCGCGTACGCCGGCGTGGGCCCCGACCAGAACTTCTCCTACATCGCACAGCTCCGTCCCGCGCTGGCGTTCATCGTGGACATCCGGCGGAACAATCTCCTTCACCACCTCCTGCTGAAGACGCTCATGGAGGAGGCGCCCACGCGCGTGGAGTACCTGGCGGCGCTCCACGGCCGGGTCTCCCCGCCGGATCCCTCCGGCTGGACGGAGCGCACCGTGGACGAGATCCTCGACTACGTGGAGTCCGCGCCCCTGATGCCGGACGTGGAGGCGCACCTGGTGGCGGCGGCGGAGGGTGCCTCCCGCCACGGCGTGGCACTCAGCGACGAAGACCGCGCCACCATCCGGCGGTTCCACCGGGCCTTCGTACACGCCGGTCCGGCGCTGCGGTTCACCAGCTACGGCCGGCCTCCGCGGTGGTACTACCCCACGTACCGGCAGCTCCTCAGCGAGACGGATGTGGACGGGGACCAGGTGTCGTATCTCGCCGACGCGGAACGGTTCCGCACCGTGCGGCGACTCCAGATGGAGAATCGCATCATTCCCGCGGTGGGTGATCTGGCGGGACCGAAGGCCGTGCGTGAGATCGGCGCCGTGCTTCGTGAGTACCGGCTCGATCTCCACGCCTTCTACGTCTCCAACGTGGAGTTTTACCTCTGGCGCGCCGGGCGGCTTCATCGGCTACCGGGAGTTGGTGACGCGGGGCGTCCTGCCGCTCACTCCGGCGGCGCGGCGATGACCTCCAGAAGCTCACACCGCTGCGCGTCGCTCGGGAGCTCCCACCCCGGCTCATACCCGAAGCGCACCGCCAGCGGCCGGCTCCCCAGATGGCCGTCCAGGAGCTCCATGTGGTCGGCGGTGAGGAGCGCGGGGTGCGGACAGCCGCAGGCCTCGGACAGGAGCGTCAGCTCCTTGCGCAGCGTGATGACGTAGTTCGCCAGCCGGGCGGCTTTGTCGGTGGGCACCAGGCCGCGTACCAGCCACCGGTTCTGGGTGGCCACGCCGGTGGGACAGTGTCCCGTGTGGCACCGCTGCGCCTGGATGCACCCCACCGCCATCATGGCCTCGCGGCCCACGTTCACCATGTCGGCGCCGAGGCAGAAGGCCATGAGGGCGGTCTCGGGGAGGCCCAGCCGACCGGAACCGATCCAGACCACGTCGTGGTGCACGTCCCGGAGCGCGAACTCCCGGTACACCCGGGTGAAGGCCAGCTTGAAGGGGAGCGCCACGTGGTCGGCGAAGACGAAGGGCGCGGCGCCGGTGCCGCCCTCGCCTCCGTCGATGGTGATGAAATCCACGCCCCGGTCCTCGGAGGCCATGCGGTCCGCCAGCTCGCACCAGAAGTCCAGCTCCCCCACCGCGGATTTGATGCCCACCGGGAGCCCCGTACGCTCCGCCAGGTCCTCCACGAAGTCCAGCATCTCATCCACGGTACCGAACTCCCGGTGACCCGGCGGGCTGATGACCGTCTCTCCCACCGGCACCCCACGGATGGCCGCGACCTCCGCCGTGACCTTCTTCCCCGGCAGGACGCCCCCCAGCCCCGGCTTGGCACCCTGGCTCAGCTTGATCTCCACCGCGCGCACGGGGTGGCGCTCCACCTTGCGGACGAACTCCTCCGGGTCGAAGCGGCCGTCGGGCGCGCGGGCACCGAAGTATCCCGTGCCAAGCTGCCAGACGAGTTCTCCGCCGTGGAGGTGGTGGGGCGAGATGCCGCCCTCACCCGTGTTGTGCAGGCATCCTGCGATGGCGGCGCCGCGGTTCATGGCCTCCACCGCCGCGTACGAGAGGGAGCCGTAGCTCATCCCGCTGATGTTCACCACCGACGCCGGCCGGAAGGCCTGCGCGCGCCCGCGCTTTTCGCCCAGGACCTTGGCGCACGGCAGCGGATAATCCGGGCGATGCCGGGGCGGCTCAGGAGGGCCCAGCGTGTGGTGCTTGATGACCAGATAGTTGGGAAGCCGCTCGACTTCGTTGTCCGTGCCGAAGCCCGAGTAGTTGTTCTGCCGCTTGGCGGACGCGTAGATCCACGTGCGCTGGTCGCGCGAGAAGGGCCGCTCCTCGTCGTTGGAGGTGACGATGTACTGGCGGAGTTCCGGGCCCACCGACTCCAGCAGGTAGCGGAAGTGCCCGATGATGGGGAAGTTCCTGAGGACGGCATGCCGGGTCTGGACCAGGTCATAGACCATCACCAGCACCAGCAGGCCTGTGAGAAGGAGCCAGATCACGAGTTCCTCCGGGGCATGGCCGGATGGGGACGGAGTGAAATACGAGCGAGCAACGGACCATCATGAATCAGCGAAGATACCTCCCACAAGCCGCGGGGATGCGGGCGTGGCTCTGCCTGGCGGTGACGACGGCGGCGTGCGCCGGCCCCGCCCCTCCGGTGCAGCCGCCACCCCCTCCGGAATCCGCACCTGCGCCGACCGGGTCGGACTTCCGCATCTACCGGGACGACGGCACGCCAC
>WGEM01000150.1 GCA_015492755.1 Gemmatimonadota bacterium
GGCCGCACCCGCGCCGCCCCGCGGATGTCTGAACGCGCCGCGGGCCTGGAGGCACTGGAGCGCCGCGTGACGGAGTGTCGGCGCTGCCCGCTTCTCCCGGGCCACCTGCTCCCGCCACGCCACCAAGCGCGGGCAGCGCCGACACTCCGTCACGCGGCGCTCCAGTGCCTCCAGGCCCGCGGCGCGTTCAGACATCCGCGGGGCGGCGCGGGTGCGGCCGGCTCACCCGCCTTCCCGCAGGCCCGCCGTGGCGGTTCCCTCCAGGTACGCCGACCACCAGAGGTCCGCCAGCATCTCTGCGCCGGAGGCCAGACGCTCCGCCGCGAAGCCGAGGGTTTCGTCGGAGGCGGGCGCGTCGGCGTGGAAGCCGTAGTCGCGGTCCAGCCGGTAGAGCGTCTCCACCTGGGCGTGAGACGCCTGGATGTGGGCCATCACCGCCGCCCAGGGGTCCGCCGAGACGTCGCGCACCGGCGCCGTCGCCTCCGCCGCCACCTGCTCCTCCCGGAGGTGCGCGGACACGAAGTCGCTCTCGAAGCGCCGGTGGAAGGTGTTGTCCGTCGTGTATCCCTGGGGATTGGCCACCGGCGCGCCGAGGGCAGTGCGGTCGTTCCAGCCGTTGAAGTGGATGGTGGTGTGGTGGGGCTGGGAGGCGTCGGTGACGTAGTGGCCCAGGACGCCTGCGTCGTGGATGATGCGCTCCTCGATCCAGCGGCGCCGCTCCGGCGGCGCCTGGGTCCAGAGCGTCCACTGGGTCACCAGACGCTGGTAGAGCTCCAGGATCCGGTAGGGGAGGAAGCCGGCGTCGCGTTCCGGGCGTTCCAGTCCCGCCTCGTACAGCGCGCGGAGGTAGGAGAACCGGTCCGGCGCCTCCAGCGCACCGTCGGGGACATTCTCCAGGTCGATGTAGTGGTCGTACTTGTAGGCCTCGTCCATGGCGCGCCGCTGGAAGTCGCGCCAGCGGTCAGGTTCCGGATTGAGGTACGCCAGCTGGTCCGCGGAGGCTCGGAAGAACGGCGGCATCTCCGCCGGCAACTTGCGGGCGGCGATCCGGGCCGCCATTTCGTGTCCTTCGGCGCCCCAGGGGAGCGGAGCGGGCTCGAGGGAAGCGGCGCCCAGGCCGAGGAGGAGCGTCCAGATGATGGCGATCATGGTCCGTGGGGTTGGGATGCAGGATGGGTAGAGAAGATAGCATCCGGGACAACGGCGGCGTGGCGCTGTACGTTTGCTAACCATGAATACGTTTGCCGGTGTGGACCTCCACGGCAGAACCGCTCTCATCACGGGAGGCGGACGGGGCATCGGTGCCGCCACCGCCTTCGAGCTGGCGCGTTCGGGCGCCGTGGTGGCGCTGGCGGCGCGCAACGAAGCGTCCGTGGTGGACGTGGCCCGGCGCCTCCGCGAGAAGGGGTACACGGCGTTCGCGTTCCGCTGCGACGTCACCGACACCCGGCAGGTCCGCGACCTGGCGCTCTCCGCCACAGAGGCCATGGGCCGTGTGGATATCCTGGTGAACAACGCCGGCACCGCCTCCTCGAATCCCCTGGCGCGCATCTCGCTTCAGGAGTGGAATCACATCATGGAGGTGAACGCCACCGGCACCTTCCTCTGTACGCAGGCCGTCTTCGACCAGATGGTGGAGCACGGCTGGGGGCGCGTCGTCAACGTGGCGTCCATCGCCGGCCTGGAGGGCGGGCGCTACATCGCGGCGTACGCGGCGGCGAAGCACGCCGTGGTGGGCTTCACCCGCTCGGTGGCGGCGGAAGCCGACGGCACGGGCGTCACCGTGAACGCGGTGTGCCCGGGTTATGTGGACACGCCCCTTACCGACGAGACCATTGCGCGAATCATGCGTCGGACCGGCATCTCGTGGCACGACGCCATGCGTGGGGTGCTCGAGACCTCCGGCCAGAGCAGGCTCATCCGCGCCGAGGAGGTGGCGGAGGTGATCCTCTCCCTCTGCGCCGAAGAGGCCGGAGCGACCAATGGGCAGGCCATCGTTCTGGACGGAAAGGATACGCCGTGAGCGGCCGGTCGCCCGCGTCGGAAGCCGTCACCTACGGGCGGTATCTGCGCATCGACGACCTCCTCTCGCTGCAGAGCCCCCGCCCGGAGATCGAGCACGATGAGATGCTCTTCATCGTCATTCACCAGGTGTATGAGCTCTGGTTCAAGGTGCTCCTGCACGAGCTGGACTACTGTTGTGTGCGCCTCGCCCAGGGCGACGACGCGCGGGCCCGCCACACGCTGAAGCGCGTCCTCACCATCCTGAAGGTGCTGGTGGCGCAGCTCGACGTGCTGGAGACCATGACGCCCACCGAGTTCCTCACCTTCCGCGAGCGCCTGGAGAGCGCGTCGGGCTTTCAGTCGGATCAGTTCCGGCAACTGGAATTCGTGCTGGGCCGCAAGGTGCGGGCCTCGGTGGAACGCTTCGAGCCCGGCTCGCGCGCCCGGACGGAGCTGGAACGTCGCTGGGACGCGCCCACGCTCTGGGATCACTTCCTGGCGTATCTGAAGGGCTTGGGCTACGAGCTGCCGGTGCGTGCGCTGGAGCGTGACGTGACGGCGCCCATCGAGCCGGACCCGGAGATCCAGGACGTGCTGCTTCGCATCTACCGGGACGACCCCGCGACTGCGGAACTCTGCGAGCGCCTGGTGGACCTGGACGAGGGGATCCAGGAGTGGCGCTACCGCCACCTGAAGATGGTGGAGCGCACCATCGGCTCGAAGGCCGGTACCGGCGGCTCCGCCGGCTCGAAGTACCTGGGTAGCACGCTGCACCGCCCGCTCTTTCCGGATCTGTGGGAGATCCGGAGCCGGCTGTGACCCCTCCGGGCCGGCCCCGGCCGGAGGCGCTGTACGCCTCGCCCAACGCCCTGGCCGTGGACTACACCCGCTTCCGCGTTTCGGAGCGGATCCTCCTCACCGGGCACTCGCACCAGGCGTGGCCCGATGTGGCGTTCCGGGGGCAGCAGCAGGCGTGGCTGGAGGCTGCGGAGCACGTGGACGACAAGTGGTCCCGTGTGCTGGCGATGTGCGACCGGGTGACGGAGGGATTCCGCGCGCTCATGGGCGGTGCCCCGGGCCACTTCACCCTCGACGCCAACACGCACGCGCTGGTGGTGCGCTTCCTCTCGGCGCTTCCGCTGCGGGAACGGCCGCGCGTGGTGACCACCGACGGCGAGTTCCACTCGGTGCGCCGCCAGCTCGACCGGCTGGAGGAAGAGGGCATCGAGGTGGTGCGGGTGAGCGCCGCGCGTCCGGACGAGGTGGCGGAACGCCTGGCCCGCCAGGTGGACGACCGCACCGCCGCGGTGATCGTCTCCTCGGTGCTCTTCGAGACGGGGCTCCGGGTACCCGGGCTCCCCCGGGTGGCCGAGGCCTGCCGCCGCGCGGGTGCGCACCTCCTCATCGACGCCTACCACTCGTTGAACGTGGTGCCCTTTTCGCTGGAGGGGATGGAGGACGCGTTCGTGGTGGCGGGCGGCTACAAGTACTGCCAGTTGGGGGAGGGTAACTGCGTGCTGCGGGTGCCGGAGGGGTGTGCGCTCCGTCCGGTGGTGACGGGCTGGTTCAGCGAATTCCACCTCCTGGAGGAGGATCGCTCCCCCGCCGGTGGCGCGCCCCGGCGGGTGCCCTACGGACCCGGGCCATGGCGCTTCGGCGGCTCCACCTTCGACCCCACGTCGTCGTACCGCGCGGCGGCGGTCTTCGATTTCTTCCGGGAGCGGGGCCTCACACCGGCCTTCCTCCGGGAGGTGAATCAGCACCAGATCCAGGTGCTCATCGACGCCTTCCTGGCCCGGGATCTGGACCCGCAGGTGGTCCGGCTGGACGCCGAGGTGCCGCTGGAGGCACGGGGCGGCTTCCTCGCCCTTCATGCCCCGCGGGCCGGCGCCCTCAGCCGGGCGCTTCGCGCCCGCGGGGTATGGACGGACGCACGGGGAAACCGACTCCGCTTCGGGCCCGCCCCGTATGTTTCGGACCGTCAGCTCACCGACGCCATGGAGGCGCTGGGCGAGGTGGTGCGCGAAGGGGTGCCGGGACCCGACGAAGGGTGAGCGACGCGGAGCGTGCCTCAGTCGTCGTGGTTCAGCTCGTACTGGCGCTGCGTGTAGGCCGCCTCCTTCGCCTGGGCGGCGTCGCGTTTCTTCGCGGCGCGCATGGCCAGGTCATGAGTGCCGGAGGTGTGGAGCCGGGGCAGCGAGAGCTTCCGCTCCAGCTCCGATCCGTTGCACTCCGGACACGCCGGCTTCTCGTCGGGCTTTCGCACCCACGCCTCGAACTCGGCGCCGCAGCCGCGGCAGAGGTATTCGTAGATGGGCATGGACGGCTCCTCCCGCGTCAGTCCTCGATGGATGCCAGCACGAGGCGAATGAATTCCCTCACGTGCTCCCGGCCGTCAAGCCAGCGCGTGACGGTGACCAGGTCGTGCTCCCGGTCCACGTAGATGATGTTCGTCCACCCCGCGCCGTTGGCATAGAAGGCCGACTCCGGTGCCGCGGGGATGGCCTCGCGGCCCGTGTTGAGCCACCACATGTAGCCGTACGCGGGGTTGGCCTCGGAAGGGGTCGTGGCCATGCGGATCCATTCGCTGGACAGGAGGCGCCGCTCCCCCCAGAGGCCGTCACGGAGCATGAGGAGCCCGAAGCGGGCGTGGTCCCGGGTGTCGATGAAGAGCCCTCCGCCCCAGTGGCCGCCGCCGCTCACCGACTGTATGAGCCGGCCGTCCAGCTCCACCCACGACGTCTCGTAGCCGTGCCAGCGCCAGTCCTCCGAGGCGCCGATGGGGTCCATGACGCGCTTCTTCAGCACCTTGGGGAGGGGGCGGCGGAAGAGGTGGAGGAGCGCATAGGCCAGCAGGTTCACCCGCACGTCGTTGTATTCCCAGAAGGTGCCGGGCTCGCCGAGTTCGCGGTCCAGGCCCTCCCGACGGTCGGCGCGGTCCGGCTTGCCCCAGAGCTCGCCCTCCCACTCGCTGGTCTGCTGCAGGAGGTGGTGCCAGGTGATGCGGCCGTTGCGGGGGCCGGCGAAGGCCGGGTCGTCGACGGTGCGTGAGACCGGCTCGTGCACGTCGGCAATGAGGCCGTCGTCGAAGGCCAGCCC
>WGEM01000151.1 GCA_015492755.1 Gemmatimonadota bacterium
CAGGAGGGCTGGGGCGGGGCGAGGTGGTGCTCATCCACGCCGTGGGGAGTGGCGTGGGTACCGCCGCCGTGCAGCTTGCGCGCCGGGCGGGCGCACGCACGCTGGGGACGTCCCGTACACTCTCGAAGCTGGAGCGCGCGCTCCGCCTGGGGCTCGATGTACCCATCCTGGGGGACGGGCACTGGCCGGACCGCGTGCTGGAGCACACCGCGGGACACGGCGCCGATGTGATCCTGGATCTGGTGGGAGCGCCCTATCTGCCGGGGAATCAGCGCGTCATGGCGGAGCGCGGCCGCCACATGGTGGTGGGCGTGCCCGGCGGCCCCACGGGCGCGATCGACCTGCGGCGACTCATGACGCGGCGGGGGCGCATTCAGGGCACGGTGCTCCGCGCCCGACCGCTGGAGGAGAAGGCGGCGCTGTGCCGTGCGTTCCGTGAGGAGGTGCTTCCCGACTTCCGGCGCGGGGTGCTGGAGCCGGTGGTGGACCGGGTGATCTCTGCGGAACAGGTACAGGAGGCCCACCGGCTCATGGAGCGCAACGAGACCTTCGGCAAGATCGTACTCACCTGGTGAGGCGCCGGGGGCTGGCCGCCCGGCGCCGGGGGCGACACTTTGGGCGCCCCACGGATCCCGTGTCCCGATTTCGATTCCCGGAAGGAGTGCGCGTCGTGTCGCAGAAGCTTCGATTCTTCGTCCCGGGTGCGGCGCTGGCCGCGTCGCTCATCGCCGGTGCGCCGGTTGCCGCCGGAGCGCAGGCGGTGCCCCCCGCCGAGGATCCCCGCATCGACGAGATCATCTCCGCGGTGTCGTCTGAGCGAATCGAGCATGATATCCGCACGCTGGTGGGGTTCGGCACGCGGAACACGCTCTCCGACACGCTCTCCGATACCCGGGGGATCGGCGCCGCGCGACGGTGGATCAAGGCGGAGATGGATCGCATCTCCCAGGCGTGCGGCGGGTGCATGGAGGTCTTCTACACCCAGCATCTTCAGGACATCCCCCGGCTCAACCGTCAGGTGAACGTGGTGAATGTGGTGGGCGTGATTCGCGGCACCGCATATCCCCATCGCTACGTGATCATGAGCGGCGACATCGACGCACGGAACGGCAGCTCCTTGGACGCCGAAGGGGACGCGCCCGGCGCCAACGACAACGCCTCCGGAATGGCGGGCGTGCTGGAGGCAGCTCGCGTGCTCTCGCGCTACGAGTTCCCCACCAGCGTCATGTTCGTGGGTCTCTCCGGCGAGGAGCAGGGACTCTGGGGTGGTCGTGCGCTGGCTCAGCGGGCCGTGGACGAGGGGTGGGACATCGTGGGCGTGTTGAACAACGACATGATCGGGAACATCGAGGGCGTGGACGGCGTCATCGAGAACAACACCTTCCGCGTCTTCTCCGAACCGTATCCCGCCACCGCGGACGAAGCGGAGCTCCGCAACTACCGGCGATTCGGCGGTGAGGTGGACGGCCCATCCAGGCAACTGGCCCGCTACGTGGACCGCATCACGGACCGGTACTTCCCCACCCTCGACGCCATCATGATCTACCGCCTGGATCGCTTCGGCCGCGGCGGGCACCACCGGCCCTTCAACGACCTGGGCTTCGCCGGCGTGCGGATCATGGAGACGCACGAGAACTACACGCGGCAGCACCAGAATCTGCGGGTGGAGAACGGCATCGCCTACGGCGACGTCATCGAGGGGGTGAACTTCGAGTACGCCGCGAGGCTCACGGCGGTGAACGCCGCGGTGCTGGCGTCCCTGGCCTGGGCGCCGCCGGCGCCGGAGAACGTGCGCATCGGGGGCGCGGTACAGCCCGCCGCACGGCTCCGGTGGGACCCGGTGGAGGATCCCCGCCTGGCGGGCTATCGGGTCTACTGGCGGGAGACCACCGCGCCGCAGTGGCAGCACAGCCGTTTCATCGGCACCGCCACGGAGCACACCTTCGAGGGGCTGGTGATCGACAACTACCTCTTCGGCGTCGCCTCCGTCTCGGAGGACGGACACGAGAGCGTGGTGACGTTTCCCACCGGGCTGATTCCGCGCCGGAGGTAGCCGGGGTGAGGACGCGGCGCCCCGGAGCCCCCCTTACGGCTTCAGCGCCAGCGTCTCCAGGACCAGCTTCTCCTGCTGCTCGATGTGATCCTTGAGCTTTCCTTCCGCCGGCGAGGCCCGCTCGGGGCGCGCCACGTAGGAGAGGGGAATCGCGCGCGGCACCAGCGTCCGGAGCCGGGGGCCCACGAAGGTGAGCGCGCCCATGTTGCGCGGTTCCTCCTGGGCCCACACCACCTGCTTCACGTTGGGATAGCGGGCGATGAGCGCCCTGAGCGCCTCGGTGGGGAAGGGGTACAGGAGTTCCTGGCGCGCCACCGCGGTGGTGGGCGCCTCACCACGGCGTGGATGGAGCTGCACGTCGTAGTAGAACTTCCCCGTCAGGAGCACCAGGCGCTCGATGCTCGACGGGTCCTCCACCGTGGGGTCGTCCAGGACGTGCCGGAACGTCCCCTCGGTGAGCTCCCGCACCTCGGAGGCCGCGGCGGGCAGGCGCAGGAGGCTCTTGGGCGTCATGACCACCATGGGGCGCTCCGGCCGCCGCAGCGCCTGGCGGCGCAGCATGTGGAAGTACTGGGCCGGGGTGGTGGGATAGGTGACGCGCAGGTTCTCCTCGGCGCAGAGCTGGAGGAAGCGCTCCAGTCGCGCGCTGGAGTGTTCGGGGCCCTGGCCTTCGTATCCGTGGGGGAGGAGCATGGTGATGCGGGAGTACTGCCCCCATTTGGCGAGCCCCGAGGCGATGAACTGATCGATGACGGGCTGGGCCACGTTCACGAAGTCGCCGAACTGGGCCTCCCAGAGGACCACGTCGCGGTCGGAGGTGACGGAGTACCCGTACTCGAAGCCCAGGACCGCCGTCTCCGTGAGGGGTGAGTTGTAGATCTCCAGTCGGGCGTCGGCCACCTGCTGCAGCGGCATCACTTCCTCGCCCGTCTCCACGTCGTGCAGGACGGCGTGGCGATGACTGAAGGTGCCCCGTTCCACGTCCTGGCCGGTGAGGCGGATGGGGATCCCCTCGCGGAGCAGCGAACCGAGGGCCAGCGCCTCGGCGTGACCCCAGTCGATCTTCTTCTCGGGCGTGAAGTCCTCCAGCCGCTTGGAGAGCTGCCGCCAGAGCTTCGGGTGGGGATGAAAGCCCTCGGGCAGGGTGAGCGCGAGGCGGTTGATCTCCTCCAGCTCGTCGAAGGGCACGCCGGTGGACTCCGGCGCCACCGGCACCTCCCGTTCCTGGTCGGGCCCTTCATCCTCCACCGGGCTGTACTCGCGCACCCGGTCCTGCGCCTCCCTCAGCTCGCTGAGGACGCGCTGCAGCATCTCGTCGGCCTCTTCGCGGGTGAGGGTCCCCTCGGCGATGAGCGCCTCGGCGTAGATCTGGCGCACCGTGGGGTGGCTGCGAATGCGCTCGTACAGGACGGGCTGCGTGTACCCCGGTTCGTCGCCCTCGTTGTGTCCGTGACGCCGGTAACCCACCAGATCGATGACGAAGTCGTCCCCGAACTCCGCGCGGTACATCATCGCCAGGCGCACCGCAGCCAGGCATGCCTCCGGGTCGTCGGCGTTCACGTGCACCACCGGGATCCCGTAGCCCTTCGCCAGGTCGCTGGCGTAGGTGGTGGAGCGGGCGTCGCCGGGGTCGGTGGTGAAGCCCACCTGATTGTTCACGATGATGTGGACGGTGCCGCCCACGGTGAATCCCCGCAGCCGTGCCATGTTGAGCGTCTCCGCCACCACGCCCTCGGCAGCGAAGGCGGCGTCGCCGTGGATGAGCACCGGCACCACGGCACGGATGTCGCGCACGGCGCTCTTCGACTCGCTGTCGAACTGCAGCGCGCGGGCCATGCCCACCACCACGGGGTCCACGAATTCCAGGTGACTGGGGTTGGGGGCCAGACGGACGCGGATGGTGCCCACACCGGGCACCTCCCGCACGCCCCGCGCGCCATGGTGGTACTTCACGTCGCCGGTACCGGCGATGTCGAGCTGCCCGCCCTTGAGGGACGGACCCTCGAACTCCGCCAGAAGTTCGCCGTACGACACGCCCACGATGTGCGTGAGGACGTTGAGGCGGCCGCGATGGGCCATCCCCAGCACCACCTTCCGCCCGCCCGCCCGCGCCGCGTCCTCGATGGCGAGGTCCAGCATGGGCACCAGGGCGTCGTTGCCTTCCAGCGAGAACCGCTTCTGGCCGAGGTACGCGCGGTGGAGGAACTGCTCCAGACCTTCGGCCTGGGTGAGGCGGAAGAGGAGCTGTCGCTTCTGCTCCGGGGTGAGCTGCGGGCGGTGCGCCTGTTCCTCCACCTGATGCCAGAGCCAGTCCACCTTCCGGTGGTCGTCCAGGTGCTCGAACTCGTAACCCAGGGTCCCGGCGTAGATCTGCTCCAGGCGCCGGAGCTCGTCGGCCACCGAGGCGCCTTCGGGTGCGTCGTCGAAGATGAGCGAGGCGGGGATCTGCTCCAGCTCCTCCATGGAGGTGCCGAAGAAGGCCGGGGAGAGTTGAGGGTGGCCCGGCGGCTCGCTTCCCAGGGGATCGAGGCGGGCCAGGCGGTGGCCGTGCTCACGGAACTCACGCACCAGCGCCGTGGCCCGGGAGATGACGGGGAGCGCCCGCCGCAGGTTCTCCGCCACGGTGGCGCCCTCGGCGGGCGCCGGCGGGGCTTCGGCACCGTTCCGAGCCGGTGGGGCCGCGGGGGGGCGCAGTTCGGCCCGCCCCCCCGGGGCTTCCAGCTGCTCCGGGATGAAGAGGCCGGCGGCCAGGGCCTCATCGGCGTGTCGCTCGAAGAGGGCACGCCAGGCTTCCGGGACCCCTTCCGGGTTCCGGGCGTACTCCTCGAACATCGCCTGGGCATAGGCGATGTTCAGGCTATCGAAGAGTTGATCGTCCATCGTTCGGCGCGGCTCGTGCGGCACCCGGCGGGAGGGCGCGTCCTGCTTCGGGAATCGAGAAGTTGAAAGGTATGTCAATTCCATCAGCGGTTGGAGACCACCCCGGGGATGTGACGCTTGTCCGGGACGAGCCGTCGGTCCGGGGGCCCGGCGTGGCGAACCCCCACTGGGAGCGGGAGTGGCCCTGGCTCGTGCACGGCGTGACCACCCGCCGCGCACCCGTCGACGGCGCCGACTTCCGTCTCTTCGACGCGGATGGCTCGTGGAACCCCTCCCCGGAGGCGGAGGCCTCGTGGCGGGCGCTCCTGGACGCCTCGGGTCTGGAGGTGGCGGTGGCGGCGCGGCAGGTGCACGGGCGTGAGGTGCGGCCGCTCCGGTCGCGTCCCGCCGGGGCGCCTTCAGCGCTCCCGGGCGTGGAGGGGCTTCGGTTGAGGGATCCGTGCGACGGGCACGTGACGGGTGAGGCCGGCGTGCTACTGGCGGTGACGGTGGCGGACTGCGTCCCAGTGCTGATGGTGCATCCTGGGAGGCGGGTGGTGGCGGTGGTGCACGCCGGTTGGCGGGGTGTGGCCGCCGGCGTGCTGGAGGGGAGTCTGGAGCTCATGGCCCGGGAGCAGGGAGCGCCCGCCGGGGAGGTGCGCGTCCATCTGGGCCCTGCCATCTGCGGCCGCTGCTACGAGGTGGGTCCCGAGGTGTTCGAGGCGCTGGGGCTGGGGTCGCCGCCCAGCCCGGCCCACCTGGACCTCCGGCGCGCGCTGGTGGATCGAGCGCGGACGGCGGGTGTGGACGGGAGGCACATCTCGGTGTCGGAACGGTGCACCCGCTGCGAACGCGACGTGTTCTACTCCCACCGGGGCGGAGACGCGGGCCGCCAGGTGGCCTACATCGGAGTGCGCTCGTGACGCGAACGCCGGAGCGCGACCCCGTGGGTCTCTGCCGCACCTGCCGCCACCACCGGGTGGTGGGGAACCGTCGCGGGTCGCGCTTCTACCTTTGCGAACGGAGTCGGGAAGACGCACGTTTTCCCCGGTATCCCCCACTCCCGGTGCGCGCATGCGAAGGATATGAGCCGGGGGGAGAAGATCCCTGGGCGCGCTTCGCGTCGCAGCAGGCGGCGGAGTGACCGCACCACCCGAACCCAACTGGAAGGAGACCGACCATGGCCGACCCGTTCTACACGGCCCGGGCCCGCGTGGAGAAGGTACGCGGCGTACACCGTCGCGCCACCCTCGAGGACGGCACCACCGTGGACTTCGGTGTCCACGGGCCCATCAAGACACACTACCGCCTCGACCACGAGCCGGACCTCCCTCTTCCGGTGGACTACATCGTCGCCGCCACCGCCGGGTGACTGCTGGGCACACTCAACGGCGCACTGGAGGTGCGCGGGATCATACTGGACGCCGACGCCATCCGGGCCGAAGCCGAGGGCGTCAACGAAGTCGTGGACGGGATCGTGCGCCTGGTGCGCATTCACGTGGCGTATACGCTACGGCTCCCGGAGGACGCGCCCAGCGACAGGGTGCAGCGGGCGCTGGACACGCATGTGAGTAAGTGCCCCACCGCGCGCAGCCTGGAAGGCGCGGTGGATATCGACTGGTCGGTGACCTTCGAGTAGCCGACCCGCTACTCCTCCACCGGCTCCGAGAGCGGCACCGGCGGCGGCACGCGCTCGCGCCAGAGGCGGTGCGCATCCAGCCCCATGAGCACCAGGAACGGCGTCCAGATGGCCAGCCGCATCCACACAGGGTCGGGCCACGCGCCGGTGAGCCGGTAGCCGTCCAGCCCTGTGTAGACCAGGAGCACCAGACCGGAGAGGGCGATCCAGGGTCGGCTGGCCCGGAGCGCGGCGAAGGGAAGGATCCAGAGGATGTGGACGGGTCGGAGGAAGGGGCTGATCATCACACACGCGCCCAGGATCCAGAAGTAGGCGCGCTCCGGCCGGTAGCGCTGGAGCGTGGCCCAGAGCATCACGCCCAGAACCACCCCCGCCGCCGTGTAGCGGGGCGCCGCCCCCGGGAGCGCCGCCTCCAGCAGCCGGAAGGGTCCCGCCATGAACGGCTCGCGCATCCACCCGCCCAGCATGGCGTCGAAGAAGACCCGGCCGGCGAGGGCGTACGGCAACGTCACCGCCAGGAACACCGCAGCGAAGACCGCGAGGTATTTCCAGCCCAGGCGTCGGGCGTGCGGCGGCACCGCCAGCCCTGCGCCCAGGAGCGACGCGGTGGCCAGACCCGACGCGGCACCCGCGGCGGCGGGCACCCGGGCCAGGAGGACCACCAGCACCATGAAGAAGAGGGCGAGGGGCGCGTAGTTCCCGCTCCACGCCGTCTCGATGAGGAGGAGCGGAGACCAGAGGTAGAGGAGCTGCGTCAGGCGGCGGCTACGCGCGGTCATGTGCGCCACGCGTCCCAGGAGCCACGCCGTGCCCAGGTCCAGGCCCAGGAAGAGGAGCTTCGCCTGCAGGACCGCCCCGCCCGCCATCGCCACCAGGAGGAAGGAGAACTGGGCCAGCGGCGGGAAGGGGCTCCTCAGATGAGGTTCCGCCACCAGCGCCTGGGCCTTGGAGACGATGGTGGAGACCTCCGGGCTGTCCACGAAATACCGGTACGGGCTGATCCCGCCCATCTGGACGGCGCCGTCCCAGAGGTAGCGATAGACTTCCGCCGAGTACTCCGGCGCCAGCGGCAGGTACGTGAGCCGCATGAGCACCGCCAGCACCCAGAGGGTCACATGACCGTCCCGCGTCTCCAGGATTCGCAGCGCGGCGACGGCGTAGGCGCCGAACGCCACCGCCAACAGGAGCCCCCGGAGCGTGGGGTCGTCGGCCCCCTCCCACCACCCCAGGGCGCCCAGCGCCATCCACTCCACCGCTCCGGCGGTGAGGAGCAGCGGGAGCGCACTCCGGATCTGGACGGTCTCGGTCTGGGTCATGGGGCGTCGTCGGGGGTGGGCGTTGTGCGCCGTCCGTTCGACGATTCCATCTTACC
>WGEM01000152.1 GCA_015492755.1 Gemmatimonadota bacterium
TCCGCCGCCCATGACGAGACCCAGGTCGTCAGGGCCGCGGAAGGTCGAGGCGTCGGGGAGCGGCTCGAGGGGAGGAAGAGGGGGTGGACGTCTGGTGGGGGTCACGGTGTTGGTCTCGACTCTCCTGCGTCCGGGGCGAAGGGCCTCGGGGATGGGGAACCACGCAACGCTTCAGTTGTCTCAATGTATCATCGGCGGTATTGAATGGTGCCGCCGGCGCGAGGACCGGACGGAAGACGATGATGCATCCGACGGAGGGGTGAGACGATGAAACGCGTGCTGTCCATGCTGAGCATCCTGCTGGTGGCGGGGTGCGTTTCATACGTCCCGGCCGACGTGTCCGAGCTCAAGCCGCAGGACAAGGTCCGCATGCGCCTGGAGCAGCAGGAGCTCGCGCGTCTCGTGGCCTTTGCCGACCCCGGACGCGGCACCGTCACCGGGCGCGTGCTCCACGCCACGCCCGACAGCATCGAAGTCGTGGTGAGCACCGGTGGTTCCTACACGCAGGTGGCGGTCCCGCGCAGCTCCATTCTGGGTCTGGAGCGCGGCTACGTGGACAGGACCAAGAACGTTCTGGTGTCTGCGGCCTTCGTGGGAGGCGTCGCCGCGCTGGCCGTCATCGGCTTCGAGGGCCGGAACGAGAACTCGGTGGGCGACGACACCGGCACGGATGAGGTCCGGATTCCACTCTTCAACATCCGGATCCCCTTCGGGCTGGGCTTCGGCCGGTAGCGGCGTCGCGCTCCCCGGGAGGGTGGTGCACCTGCCGCGGCGCTCCTACCCGACGACGGGTCGACCGATGGCCAGGATGCCGGCGACGATGAGCCCCAGCGCCACCAGCGTACCCACGATGTGGGGCGGGTAGGTCCGCTCCTGGAGCGGCCGGCGGCGCATGACCGCGGGGACGATGTGGGCCACCACCGCCGCCATCACCATCATGACGATGTGCCCGCCGAGCTGGGGGTAGAATACTCCGGAGAGCAGCGTCGCCACGCCCAGGAGGACGGTGAGGTCCACCGAGGCGGTGAAGAGCGCCGCCAGGATGCGCATGCGCGTGTCGTAGGGCCGGCCGGTGACCGCACCGTACACGGCGTATCCCAGCGCCAGGATACCCGTGAGGAGCACCAGGTAGCGGAAGCCGGAGTGTGCGTGAAGGAGCATGGCGAAAGATGGCAGCCGCGGCGCCTCCCGTCACCCCACCCGCGCGGCTTGCATAAGTATGCGGTCCGGCGATCAAGATGGTTGCGCGGCGGACGGACGCACCGTAGGATGGCCCCATCGCGAAGGAATCACGACGACGACGCCGGGCGGGGGCGCGGATCCCGGACCGACATCCGGACCGTGGGCTCTGCAAGGAACCGTCCGCTGATTCGTACGCATTGGGGGATCGACCGGTACGAGGACCTGCAGCGTGAGGAACAGTGATGGACGCCTCATGTGGCACCGGACCTGCGGACCGGTTTTTCCCTTTTCGGGGCCCGCCGGGGCCGTCAGGGCAGTGGCGGGATCAGTTCCTTTCAAGGCGAGGAGGTAGCATGTCCCCAAGCGACGTTCGCAACGGGATCCTCCGCTTGGCCTTCCGCTCCACCTTTACCGCCGCCGTGGCGGTCATGCTTGCCTGGGCTCCCGCTCAGGCACAGACCGGCACGGTGACGGGGACGGTGCGGGACGCTACCAACGGCCAACCCATCCCGGGCGCCCAGGTGAGCATCCCGGCACTGAACATCGGAGCGCTGGCCAACAACGTGGGTCGATTCCTGCTCCTCAACGTGCCCGCCGGTACCCACACCGTTCAGGTGCAGTACATCGGCTACGGCACGGAGACGCAGGAAGTCACGGTGGCCGCCGGCCAGACCGTGACGGTGGATTTCAGGCTGCGCTCGGAGGCCATCAGCCTCGAGGGCGTGGTGGTGACGGGTACCGCGGGCGCGGCGCGCCGGCGCGAGATCGGGAACTCCATCGCGCAGCTCAACGAGTCCGTCATCGAGGCGGCACCGGTCTCCAACGTGTCTCAGGTGCTGCAGGGCCGCACGCTGGGCGCGACGGTGTTGAGCAACGGTGGCCAGGTGGGCGCCGGGAGCACCATCCGGCTGCGCGGCAACAACTCCATCACGCAGGGGAACTCGCCGCTCATCTACGTGGACGGTGTGCGGATGCGTTCCACCGGCCTCATCCACTCCGACGAGGCCAACCAGCAGGCCAACCCGCTGGACGACATCAACCCGGATGACATCGAGCGCATCGAGGTCATCAAGGGCGCCGCGGCCACGACGCTGTACGGCACCGAGGCCGCGGGTGGCGTCATCCAGATCTTCACGAAGCGGGGCGCCGCGGGCGCGCCGGCGTGGAGCCTCTCCATCGATCAGGGGCTGAACACGCTGGGCCACATCGGTCCGGACCCCGACGTGAACCCCACGGGGCTCGGGCTGAACAACTGCAACTTCACCGGGAACGACAAGTTCCCGGGCGGTGACGACATGTTCCCGGCGGATCCCTCGTGTCCCGCCAGCGGATCGTGGCTCAAGAACGGCCACATCCAGCGCTACAACCTGTCGGTTCGCGGTGGCGCGGAGCGGATGAACTACTTCCTCTCCGCCTCGTGGTCCAACGAGCGCGGCGTCTTCAACACCGAGGCGTGCGGCACCGACGACCAGGGTGCGCGCGTGTGCGGCAAGGACGCCGGCTATGAGAACCCGGACCAGGGCGAGAAGTCCTACTCGGTACGGGGGAACTTCTCCTTCTCTCCGCTGGAGGAGCTGGACATCCGCTTCAACTCCTTCTACAACCACAAGAACATCGACTGGGTACCCGATGGCAACAACGCCGAGGGGCTCCTCCTGAACGTCTTCCGGGGCGGCTCGGACTACACGTCGGACGTGGACGGGAAGGTGCTGCAGATGCGCCTGAACAACCTCAACGATCATTTCGTCACCGGCGTGAACGTGCTGTACAACCCCGGCGCCGGCATGAGCCACCGTCTGAACGCCGGTCTGGATTGGACGCGTTACACGTACTACGAGGAGCGCCCCTGGGGCTTCTTCTACGTGCCCCTCGGGAACCGAGAGGTGGACAGCCGTACCTTCCGGAAGCTGACGCTGGACTACGCCGGCACCTGGGAGGCGGACCTCTTCGGCGTTCAGTCGTCGTTCTCGTGGGGCGGTCAGCTCTACAACGATTTCTCGTCGGGGATCAACGGCTTCGGCCGCGACTTCGCCGGTCCGGGTGACAAGATCCTGGAGTCAGGCGCCATCACCGAGGCGTTCGAGTACAACTCCACCGTCACCAGCGGCGGCTTCTTCTTCCAGGAGCAGATCGGCATCCAGGACAAGCTCTTCCTCACCGCCGGTCTGCGCGTGGATGGTCACTCCGCCTTCGGTCAGGACTTCGGTCTGGCGCCGTACCCGAAGGTCTCGGCGTCGTACATCATCTCCGACGAGGGCTTCTACCCCGAGTCGTGGGGTACGCTGAAGCTCCGCGCCGCCATGGGTGAGTCCGGGAAGGCGCCGGGCCTCTTCGACGCCGCCCGCACGTGGGCGTCGGTGGCCGGGGACGACGGCAAGCCTGCGGTGACGCCGGACAACCTTGGGAACCCGGAGCTGGGTCCGGAGCGCACGCGGGAGATCGAGTTCGGATTCGAGGGATCCACCTGGAATGACCGCATCACCTTCGAGTACACGTACTACGACCAGACCACCTTCGATGCTCTGGTGCGGGTACGGCAGCTGCCCTCCGGCGGGTTCGTGGGGACACAGCTCGAGAACGTGGGCGAGGTGAAGAACAAGGGCCATGAGCTCTTCGTGAACGCCACCGTGGTGGCCACGGACGGCTTCTCCTGGGACATCGGAGGCCGTTACTCCACCAACAACTCGACGGTGGAAGATCTCGGTGGGCTGGAGTCCATCAACCTCGGCTGGCGGAACTACATCCGTGCGCCCGTGGAGTGCACCGAGGAACTCTCCAACGGGACGGACTTCGACGGGAACGGGTTCATCGGCAAGGGTTGCACGCCGGGTGAGATCATCAAGTTCCCGCTTCCCGCGTTCTGCCACGACCGGGTGCAGAACCCCGACGAGGTGGCGGCGCCAAAGTACGCCGAGCAGTGCCTCGGGCCCACGACGCCGTCGCGCACCTACAGCATCAACACCTCTCTCACCATTGGCGAGCGCCTCACCATCGACCTTCTGGGCGAGGGGATGGGCGGACACTGGCTCTCGTCGGGGACGGCGTACCAGAACGCGCGCCGCCGGGTGTGGCCGCTCTGCCGCGAGGCGGTGGCCGCCGAGGCGGCGGGGAACAAGAACCAGCTCACGGCGCGGGAGCGGGCGCTCTGCATCCGCGGTGACACGCGCTACGGGATGTGGACGCAGCCGGCGGACTTCTTCAAGCTCCGCTCGGCGTCGGTGAGCTTCCGGGTGCCGGAAGACTGGCTGCCCACGAACATCCGCGCCGCCACCGTACGGCTGCAGGGACGGAACCTCCTCACCTTCACCGACTTCCAGGGCATCGACCCCGAAGCGTTCGAGGACGGCTCCGCCGACGTGCTGTTCCGGCAGGAGTACTACAACCTCCCACCGGTCCGCAGCTTCCTGCTGTCGGTCAAGATCGACTTCTAAGAGCCAGGAGAGCAGAGATCATGAACATCATGAAGATGCGCTGGCTCCCCGTGGCGGCCCTGTTGGCCGTCTTCGGAACGACCGGCTGCAGTGACGACCTCTTCGACGTGAAGAATCCCGGGAAGATCCTGGACGACGACCTGAATACCGCCGAGGGTGTGAACGCCCTCGTCACCGGGATGTCGTCTGACTTCTCGGCGGGCTTCGACAACCTGGTCTTCCTGGTGGCCAGGCTCACCGACGAGATGGTGGGATCGGGGAGCTACTTCTCCACCGGCCGCTACCGCCGGGGTCTCTTCGATTCGGAGGACTCCGACGGATACTGGAACGACGTGCAGCGGGCGCGCTGGGTGGCCGAGGGCGGCCTCCAGCGCATGGCGAACATCGACGGGTACTCCTTCGAGAACAACCGCCTCACCGCGCGCGCCTACCTCTTCGCAGGCCTCGCCAACCGCTGGTTCGGCGAGAACTTCTGCGAGACCGTCTTCAGTGAGCCCTACGATGAGGAGAACCCCGGGCCCGGAGGCGAGATCGACACCGGCGAGCCCATGCCGCGTGAAGCGGCCTTCCAGCGCGCGATCCCGGTGCTGCAGCTCGCCATCCAGCACGGCACCGGCGCCGGCGCCACGGATATCGCGACGGCGGCGCACGGTGCGCTGGCGCAGGTGTACGTGGGCCTGGGGGACTGGGGCAACGCCATGACGCACGCGGCGCAGGTCCCCACCGACTTCGTCTACTACGCCATCTACTCGTCCAACTCCGGGCGGGAGACGTCTCAGCTCTGGAACGAGACGCACGGCCGGGCGGAGGCGTCGGCGTACAAGACGCTGGCGGGTACCGTGGGCGCGGGCGATCCACGTACTCCGTGGACCGACTGCACGCAGCCGGGAGCCGGCTGCAACTCGCAGAACGGCGCCGACGGTACCACGCCGCACTACCGGCAGGAGAAGTACCCCACGCGGGACGACGACATCCCCCTGGTGAAGGGGACGGAGATGCGTCTCCTGGAGGCGGAGAACGCCCTCCTGCAGGGTGACCTGAACACCTTCGCCGCCAAGATCAACGAAGTCCGGAGCTTCTTCGGACTCTCCACGATCGACGTGGCGGACATCACCGGCGTGGGTTCACTCACGCCGGA
>WGEM01000153.1 GCA_015492755.1 Gemmatimonadota bacterium
GCCACCACCCCGGTGACGACGAGGGTGTGAAGCGTCCGCCCGGCGGTGAGGTTCCAGAACACGCCGTCGACGGACGCCGGCGGCGCGGGCGGCTCCTGGAGGAGCCATACGAGGTGTCTGGGAAGCTGCAGATACCCCGAGGGAGGGTCCGGCGCCGGATCCCCGTGAGGCGCCCTTCGCGTGAGTTGCCGCACGGTGGGCACGTCCACGAGATAGAGTGGCCGGCCGGCGTCCTGAAAGAACGCCGCGTGGTAGAGGAACGCCGCCATGGCACCGGGCATCCCCTGGCGGGCCCCCTCGCCTTCCAGTCGCTGCGCCGTACTCGCCACGGCGGGCAGCCGGGCGAATGCCTGCGGATCCGAGGGATCCACGCCGAGGCGTAACGCGTCCCGCTCCACGGCGGCCGCGAACGCCTCGAGGTCATCCAGACGGGGAAAGGCGAGCTCCACCGGCGTGCGCCGCGCGTACGCGTCGTGGAGACGCGGTGCGCTCCGCCCGTTCACGACGCGTCCACCCGCTCGGCGGTGACGCTGGACTCCAGCACCACCGGGCGGTAGGTGCCCAGCAGTCGCTTCGCGTCCTGCCACCAGCTCCGTCTCCGCACCAGAACCACCTCCAACGAGCCCTCCTCACGCACGCCGTCCACCCAGACGAAATGGACGTCGCCCAGTTGTTCGGGCCTCCGGAAGCGATAACGCGCTCCGTCCCATTCGAACTCCACCCACTCCGCCTCGACGAAGGCGTCGGCGTCCCAGACCTGCTCGATGTAGACGCTCCCCTCCACCACGTACACCCCCCGCGCCACCTCGTCTCCGTGCTGATAGTACCACGGATCGAACGGGTGGCCCTGGTCCCGTTTGAAGGTCTCGTCGGCGGCGTAGTCCACATCCTCCAGCGCGTCGTCCCCCGCCAGCGACTCCAGGTGATGGCGCAGCTCGTGGGTAAGCGTCTCCCAGATCTCGCCCTCCCAGTCGAAGTCCGGATCCCGACGCGCCACCTGTCGGAACGAGCCCCAGTACAGGCAGATGACGGAGCGCGTGGTGTCCGGACCGCCGAAGTCGGAGATGTGCTCCTCGGTGAGGCACTCGCCCAGCGTGTAGATGTCGGGGAGTTCGGGGTGCGGCACGGCGTCGCGGCGGACGACCAACCCGTCCACGCCCGCCTTGTAGGCGTCGGGGATCTCGTCGAACACCGCCCGCGCGGCCCGCTCGAAGGCCTCGAATCTCATGCCCTCCGCCGCGGGCTCACTCCGCCTCCACCGCCCGGGCGCGTGCCTGCACGGTCCGGGCGAGCCAGCCGTTGGCGGCGAGGAGGACCGCCAGCACCACGCCCCACTGGATGAGCACCGTTCCGATGTTGTAGGGGCTGAACAGCGTCCAGGTCTCACGGAAGTCGGCGCCGCGGGCGCTCCAGAGCCACCATACCGCCAGGATCACCGCCTCCACCGCCACGAGGCGGATGGCCCAGTCCCACCAGGCGCCAATCCGGATGTCGGAACCTTCCTGGTTGATGAAGCGCTCCCGGAAGCGCGTCACGCCGTAGCGCAGCACCGCAAAGGCGAAGAAGAAGCCCGAAAGCATGAGCCCCACGCCCCACACCCAGTCCTGGTTCTGGAAGACCTCGAGTTTGAGTGCGCTGGGAATCCCGAAGAGCACGCCCGCCGCGCCCACGATGGCGATGGCGCGGCGTCGGGACATGCCCAGATCCATGAGAACCCGGCTCGCCAGTTCGATCATCGCCACCAGGCTCGTCCACGCAGCGAAGACCAGCGCCAGGAAGAAGAGCGCCTGGAAGAACCGCCCCCCCGGGATCTGGGCGAAGAGCTGCGGCACCCAGATAAAGGTGAGGCCCTCGTTTCCGGCACCCACGATCTCGCTGGCGGCCTCCGGCATGACCGAGAAGACGGTGCAGAGGACCATGATCCCCGCCAGGAGCGACATGGAGTTGTTCCCGAACCCGATGACGAAGGCGTTCAGCGCCGTGTCTTCCCGTGCCCGCATGTAGACCGCGTAGGTGAGCACCAGCCCCCACCCCGCGCCCGTATCCCAGGCGTTCTGTGTGAGCGCCTGGATCCAGATCTCATAGTTGGCCAGAGCCGCCCAGTCGGGGGTGAAGAGGAACTCCAGCCCCGCGCTCGCCCCGGGGAGCGTCACGGCGCGTACCGCCAGCACCACCACCAGGATCACCAGGCTGGGAATGAGGAACCGCGCCGCGGTCTCGATGCCCTTCACGCCGCGCGACACCACGAACACGCCCATGGCCATCGCCGCCACATGGGTGATGAGGGCCTGGGGGGTGGAGTGGAAGCCCTCCCAGAAGGCACCCGGCACCGCCTCCGGAACCTCACCCGTCAGCGTGGCCACGAAGAAGCGGATGGTCCACCCCATGACGACGCTGTAGTAGAACATGATGGCGGTGGCCACGAAGGCCACCCACGCGCCCATCCACGCGAACTTCGGCCCGATCATCTTCACGAACGCGCCCACCGGACCCTGGCGGGTCCCCTTCCCCATGGCGAACTCCAGGATCAGGAGCGGAACCGACCACGCCAGCAGGAACACCACCCAGGCCACCAGAAAGGCCCCACCGCCATTGCTGGCGGCGATGCGGGGGAACCTCCAGATGTTGCCGGTACCCACCGCCATCCCCAGCATGGCCAGAAGCATGCCCCAGCGGGAGCTGAAGACCTCCGATCTCGACGTCACCGATCCCTCCTGGGTCTTCCGTGGTATTCGGGTGGCGGACGCAGGCCCGCCAGGACGGGCGGGCATGAGTATAGGCGGCGGGCCGGGACGGGGCCAAGGCGCCGGCCCGATTGCGGAGCTGCGTCCCCGCCGGCAGCTTCCCGCCGGTGGACCGCTCCGCCATCGCCCGCTCGACCAGGAGGCTGCATCATGACCCGGAGCATCTGTGTGACGTGCATCCTCACCGCCGCGCCGGGGGTGCGCTGTCCGCCCCGCACGAGCTGGCGGAGATGGACTTCGTCTCGGACGACAATCCCAACAAGGAGCGGGCGCGTGTCATGCTTCGCGTGAGGGGCGACATCCGACGGCACCTGGACGAGCTGGAGCCCAGCGGCGAACCAGTGAACGTGGGATGCGCCACGTGCCACAACGGGAAGCCCCACCCCCAGACGCTGGAGGAGGCGCTGAGGGAGCGCGACCACCAGGAGGGAGGCGAGGCCGCCGTCGCCTACTTGCTGGAGCTCAGAGACGCATACTACGGCTCGGCAGCGTACGACTTCACACCTCAATCGGTGGTCCGGGTGGCCAACGCCTTCCTCACGGAGGAGAACGACACCACCGTGGCCGAGCACCTCGTGGAGCTGAACCTGGAGCACCATCCCGAGTCCGCCGCGGCGCTGGAAGGCCGGGCCGATCTGCACGCCGTCCGGGGGAACGCTCCGGCGGCCATCGAGGTTTACGAGCGGATCCTCGAACGAGATCCGCAGAACCGCAGGGTGCGCGCGAAGCTTCAGCGGCTCCGCCGCTGAGGTCCGGGACGCACGGACCTGCCTCACCTCCCACGAAAGGACCCGCATGGATTCCCCCACCCCGTCCCTCACCACGAGCGAGGTGGCCGAGCTCCTCGGAGCCGGCCGCGTGCACCTCGTCGATGTCCGCCCGGTGGACGCCTACAACGGCTGGCGGCTGCGCAATGAGCCGCGCGGCGGACACATCCCCGGCGCCAGGAGCCTCCCGCTCAAGTGGACGAGGTACATGGACTGGATGGAGATCGTCCGGTCCAAAGGGATCGGTCCGGAGGCGCGCGTGGTGGTCTACGGCTACGAAGCCGGTGACGCCCGCGCCGTGACCGATCTCTTCACCCGTGCGGGCTACCCGGACGTGGCGGTCTACGAGGGCTTCGCCGACGAGTGGGTGACGGATCCGGAACGGCCGCTGGCCAGGCTGGCACGCTACCGGCACCTTGTCCCGCCGTCCTGGCTGGCGTCCGCCCTGGATGCGGGAAGCGCCCCCGAGTGGGACGGAGGGAAGCTGGTGGTCTGCCACTGTCATTACCGCAACCCGGACGACTACGACGCCGGGCACATTCCCGGGGCGGTGCCGCTGGACACGCTGGAGCTGGAAGCGCCCGGGACGTGGAATCGACGGAGCCCCCAGGAGGTGAAGGCGGCGCTGGAGCGCCTGGGGATCCGCCGCGACAGCACCGTGGTGGTCTACGGCCGCTTCTCGGCGCCCAGGAATGAGGACCCCTTCCCGGGAAGCGCCGCCGGTCAGCTCGCCGCCTTCCGCTGTGCCTTCATCATGCTCTGGGCGGGTGTGGAAGACGTGCGCGTCCTCAACGGCGGAGTCCAGTCGTGGACGGACGAGGGATACCCGTTGAGCACCGAGCCAACCGCACCCGACCCGGTGGCGGACTTCGGCGGCGTGGTGCCCGCCCGGCCGGAACTGGCGGTGGACACCCCGGAGGCCAAGGAAATCCTGGCGGACCCCGACGCCAACCTGGTGAGTGTGCGGAGCTGGCCCGAGTACATCGGCGAGGTGAGCGGCTACAACTACATCGAGAAGAAGGGGCGCATCCCCGGGTCGGTGTTCGGCAACTGCGGAAGCGACGCCTACCACATGGAGAATTACCGCAACCCCGACCACACCACGCGGGAGTTCGGGGAGGTGGAGCGTCAGCTCGCGGAGGCGGGCGTCACCCCCCACCGGCGCAACGCCTTCTACTGCGGCACGGGGTGGCGGGGTGCCGAAGCCTTCATGAACGCGTGGCTCATGGGCTGGCCGCGCGTGGCGGTGTACGACGGCGGTTGGTTCGAATGGAGCCGCGACCCCTCCAACCCCGTGGGGACGGGGATCCCCGGACCGGACAATCCATGACGGATGTCGTGGAGGCCCAGCGCCGCATCGTGGAGGAGATGGCGGGGCTGGAAGACCACCTCGCCCGCTATGGCTTCCTGGTGGCCCGGGGCCGGGCGCTGGAGTCGCCTCCGGACATCCGAAAGGAGGAGTTCCTGGTGCCGGGCTGCCAGTCGCAGGTGTGGATCCGCGCCAGGCTGGAGGACGGGAGGCTGCGCATCGAGGCCGACTCCGACGCGTGGATCACCCGCGGCATCATCTCGCTCCTGGTGGAGGCGCTGGACGGTCACGCGCCGGAGGAGGTCCGCGACGCCGAGCTCTTCTTCCTGGACGAGACGGGCCTGTCCGCCCACCTCTCCCCCTCCCGGGCCAACGGGCTCGCGGCCATGGTGGCCCGGATCCGCGAGCTGGCGGCGGAGGCGAGCGGC
>WGEM01000154.1 GCA_015492755.1 Gemmatimonadota bacterium
GCGCCGGGGCCTGGACTCCATGGTGTATCCGCTCCTGGATCATGCGGAGCGCTACTACCTGCAGCCCATCGACTTCATTCCGGAGATGACGCAGGGACTCGCCGGGCTCCTGGACGATTCCTATCTCGTCATTCGCCTCCTGCAGCACCTGGAGAAGGGGCCGCAACCCTTCCTGGACTGGGATCTGGAGTACCCCGCACGGTTCCTGGAGCGCCTCATCGGCCGGAACGTGACGCAGCAGCTCGACGTGGTGGCGGTGGAGGCGATGCAGGACGTGTCGACGCACCTGGCGGAGCTGTGGTCGCGGATGAGTCATCCCGCGTGAGGGCTTCCTCCGGCAACATCAGCCCCTCCAGGAAGAAGCCCGAGAAGCGCGCTCGCCCCTCCAGACCCGACTTGCGGTAGACCGCCACGGCGTGCTGGCGAATGGTGCGTTCGCTGGTGCCCGTCTCGCGGGCGATGCGCTTGTGGCTCCACCCCCGCAGGATGCCCATGGCCACGCGGCGCTCCGCCGGCGTGAGTCCCCACGCGTCGAAGTGCTCCGAGAGCGCCGTGCCCAGCCGGGCGAGCGCTTCTTCGGCGCGCGCGCGCCACGCCTCCTGCTGAGCGCGCTCCCGGGCCAGCTCGGCTTGTGAGCGCCGCAGCCGCCGCGAAGCGGAATACCAACCGCGCGCCAGGTACACGGCGGTGCCCAGGCTCACCACGATGAGTGTCACCTCCAGCAGGATGTGCGCGCTCCAGAGCGTGGTGGGCCGGTCAAGGATCACGTCGATGACGCCACCCACCACGATGGCCGAGAGGATGATCATGACCGTGACGCGGATGCGCGTCGTATCTCCGAGGTGGTCCACGAGAAGCTCCTGTTGCGTATCGTGCATCTGCCGGATACCTGAGAAGACTCCGAGAGCCCAGCTTCCGGGGTCGCATGGAATATGGCACCCGAGCGCTCCAGGAGGTTGAGATGCTTACCGATCCGCTGCACCCTGCGGTGGTGCACTTCCCCATCGTCCTCGCCCTGCTCCTGCCCGTCGTCACCGCCGTGGCGCTCTGGGTGGTGCTGCGCGGGCGCGCGCCCACCCGCCCCGTCTGGAGCGTCGTGGTGGCGTTCTCGGTCCTGACGGCGGCGTCGGCGTGGGTGGCAGTGCGCACCGGTGAGGACCAGGAGGAGCGCGTGGAAGACGTGGTGAGCGACGACGCCATCCACGAGCATGAGGAGGCCGCGGAGTTCTTCCTACCGCTGGCGGCGGTGGTGATGCTGGTGAGCGCCGCCGGCCTTCTCAAGGGTCGGCCGGGTGACGCGGCCCGCTGGCTCACGCTGGTGGGCGCGCTGGGCGCGGCGGCGGCCATCGTGCGCGTCGGTGCCACCGGGGGGGAGCTGGTGTACCGCCACGGGGCGGCTGCGGCGTACCTTCAGCAGCCGGCGGGCGTGGGCGATGCCCACGATGACGACACAGGGGAGGAGCACATGGACGAGGCGGAGGGGGAACGCCCCGAAGGCGGCGGCGAGGCAGTGCACGAGGATGCCGGCCAGGGCCGCTGAGGACGCGCCGGCGTGAAGAACCCTTCATGATGACTTCACGCTCCCTTCACCTGTTCGCGGTGTAGAGTAGGGACGGCCCGGCCGGACGACTCTGCGCCGGCGCCTCGCCGAGACACGGAGGAGAGACGTGCGCATTCTCGTCGTGGAGGACGACCGCAAGGTGGCGAGCTTCCTGGAGAAGGGGCTCCGGGAGGAAGGCTACGCCGTGGACGTGGCGCACGACGGCGACGACGGCTTCATGAAGGCGCGGGTCCACGAGTACGATCTCCTCCTGTTGGACGTCATGCTCCCGGGGCGGAGCGGGATCGAGATCGTACGGGAGCTCCGACGGCTGGAGTCGGCGGTGCCGGTGCTGATGCTCACGGCCCGGGACGCGCAGGAGGACGTGGTGCTGGGGCTCGACGCCGGCGCCGACGACTACCTCACCAAGCCCTTCGGCTTCGACGAGCTGCTGGCGCGGGTACGCGCGCTCCTGAGACGGGGCGGCGCGGCGCGGCCGGACCGCCTCGTCTACGCCGACGTGGAGCTGGACCGGGTGGCCCACCGCGCGGAGCGGCGGGGCCGACGCCTCGATCTGACGCCCAAGGAGTTTCAGCTCCTGGAGTTCTTCATGCTCAACGCCGAGCGCGTCGTACGTCGTACCGAACTCCTGGAGAAAGTATGGGATCTGCACTTCGACCCCATGAGCAACGTGGTGGACGTCCACGTGGCGCACCTGCGGCGCAAGCTCCGCCGGGCGGGCGACGACCCCCTCGTGCACACGGTGCGCGGGGTGGGATACGTGTTTCAGAAGGGCGAGCCGGCGTGACCCGTTCCTTCCGCGTGCATCTGGCGGTGCGCGCTTCGGTGGTGGTGACGCTGGGAGGTCTTGCGCTGGCGGCGGCGACGCTGTGGACCCTCCGCGAGGTGCTGGATCGGGAACTCAACGCCTCGATCCTGAATGTGGCCTCCATTCAGGCGGCGTCGCTGGCGGACGGTCCCTCCGGCGAGATGCATTTTCATGACTGGCAGCTCACGCCTGATGAGGCGGCGTCGGTGCGGGAACTCATGCAGTACGCCCAGGTCTGGGACGCCGACGGCCGCAGTCTGCTCCGCAGCCAGTACATGACGTCGGACCTTCCTGTGGATTCCGCGGCGCTGGCCCGCGCCGCCGCCGGAGAGATCGTCTGGCGCCAGCAGACGTACGAGGGGGTTCCGGTGCGCTCCCTCTTCTATCCGCTGGAGCGCCTCGGCGCCGCCCACCGGGCGCATGTGCTTCAGGTGGCCGCCCCACTCACCGCCCGCAACCAGATGCTCCGCCGCGCGACGCTCTTTTTCGTGATTCTCACGTTGGTGCTGGGCGCCACCACCTTTGCGGGCGCCTGGTGGCTGGCGGCGCGCGCCGTGCGGCCCATCGATGAGGTGGTGGATCAGGCCGAGGCCATCGGCGCCGGTTCTCTGGGGCGGGGGATCCAGGCCTACGCCGACACCATCGAATACCGCCGTCTGGTGGACGTGCTGAACTCCATGCTCATGCGGCTCCACAACGCCTTCGAGGCGCAGCGGCGGTTCACCTCCGACGCCAGCCATGAGCTGCGCTCGCCGCTCACCGCCATGCGGGGCGAGATCGAGCTGGCACTCCGGCGTGACCGCTCGGCGGAGGAATACCGCCAGGTGCTGGAGAGCACGCTGGAGGAGGTGGTGCGTCTGGGGAGGATCACCGAGAGCCTCCTGACGCTGGCGCGCTCCGACGCGGGGGCGCTGAGGGCACAGAAGGACGTGGCGGACGCCGGCGACGTGGTGGAAGGCGTGGTGGAGCGTCTCCGTTCCCGAGCCGCAGAGAAGGGTCAGTCCATCCATCTCACCGTTTCGGGCGACACGGCGGGCCTCTTCGACGCCGACCTGCTGGCACAGGCCGCCTGGAATCTGGTGGAGAATGCCATCAAGTTCGCACCGACCGGTGCGTCCATCCGCGCGGCGGTACGCCGCGACGACACGGATCTGGAGCTGGTGGTGGAGGACGACGGACCGGGGCTTCCCGCCGCAGATCCGGACGTGGTGTTCGAGCGTTTCTACCGCGCCGACGACGCGCGGGACCGCGCCCCTCAGGCTTCCGGCACCGGTCTGGGGCTCGCCATCGTCCGAGCCGTGGCGGAGGCGCACGGCGGCGACGTGACCGCGGAGAATCGCCCCGGAGGCGGCGCCCGATTCACGTTACGCATCCCCGCGTAGGGCCTGCGAATGGTGAACGTTTCTTCACGCTGACCTCATCGGTTGTTCATTCGCGCCCCTCGAGCTTTCCGGCGTGGTGAACCCAACCGAGAGGTCATCTGTGAAGAGACATTCAGTCTGTGCGCGCGCCGGAGCCGGATGGAGGGCGCGCTGGCGTCACGCGGTGCTTGGCGGCGCCGCGGTGGTGCTGGGGCTGGCATACGGGTCCGTGGCGGCCGCGCAGCCGTCGTCCACCGACGGTGGCGTCACGCTGGAAGAGATCCTCGAGCTCGCACGCCAGCGAAACCCCCGGTTGAAGGCGCTCCAGGCGGCCGCCGAGGCCGCCGGACACCGGGTGGCGGAGGCGTCGACGCTGCCCGACCCGGCGCTGCAGCTCGGTGTCATGAACTTCGGGGTCCCGGACCTCAACACCGACATGGCCATGTCCATGGCCCCGGCGCTGCAACTCACGCAGCGGATTCCCTTTCCCGGCAAGCTCTCGCTCCGTGGCGCCATCGCGGATGACGCCCGTGGTGCCGCGGAGGCGGCGGCGGAGGAGGCATGGTGGCAGGTGAGGGCGCAGGTGGCGGGCCTCTTCTACCGCCTGTACGCCATGGACCGGCGCCTGGAGGTGATGCGCGAGACGTTGACGCTCCTGGAGGAGTTCCAGGATGTGGCGAAGGCGATGTACGGAGCGGGGACGGGCCGGCAGGCCGACGTCCTCCGTGCCGACGTGGAGGTGGCGCGGGTCGACGGCGACATCCGCCAGCTCGAGTCCAGGCGGCGCGCCACCGCCGCCCGACTGAACGCCCTCCTCGACCGTCCCGCTGCGACCCCCGTACCGTCCCCGTCGCTGCCCCCACTTC
>WGEM01000155.1 GCA_015492755.1 Gemmatimonadota bacterium
GTGGTCAGGGGCGACGTGGCGAGGGACTTGGCGATGGCCAGGTTGAAGCGTTCATAGCGAAGCCCCAACCCCACCCGCGTGCCGTCCCGGTCCTGGTCGCCCACCACGTAACCGGCGCGCAGGAAGAGCGCGTCGTCCCCCCCCGCGGTCACCTCGGCACCCAGATAGAATGCCAGGTTCCCCGGATCGCGGAGCCGGTCCTGTGCCTCCAGCGTAACCCAGCCCCCCAGCTCCTCCGACTCGGTGAAGTGGCGCACGAGATCGTACGCCGCCGCCACGCGGATCCGCGCCGGGAGCGGATCGGCCTGTTCGGCGTTCAGCACCTGGAGGGCGGGGCCCACGTGCGCCACCATGCCGGCGAGCCGGAGTCCGGGGACGGGCTCCGCCTGGATTCCCGCGTCGAAGGCGTAACTGGTGGCGGTGGTGCCCACATCCGGGCAGTCGCTTCCCCGGCAGGAGGTGCGGAACTGGATGAGTTTGAAGCTCAACCCGGCGCGCACCGTCTCCAAGAGCTCGGCGGCCCCGGAGAGCACGCCCAGGTGGTTCCTCACCGTGAGCGTCCCCAGGAAGTTCCCTTCGCGGTCACGCAGTTCCTGGGAGCCCACGTCGTGCAGGAAGTACGATGCCGCCAGCGTGCCCAGCCGGAAGGGAAGCACCGCGGAGACCGCCGTTCCGGTGCCCGCCACGTTGTCCCCCCGGAAGAGCACCACCTGGCGCTCGCGCACCGGCGCCAACCCCGCCGGGTTCCAGAACACCGACTCCACGCCGTCCATGGCGGTCATGGCCCGCCCCAGCGACACCGCCTTGGCGCCCACCGGCAGGAGGAGGAAGAGGGCGCCCTCCGACGCCGACGACGACACCGATGCCTGCGCGTGCGAGGTCACGGGCGTGGTCAGCACCAACGCCACCACCAGCACCGCACCCCAACGGTCAACGCGCACGTGGATCCTCTCCTTCTGCGGGAACCCTGTAACCCAGACGCCGCAAGTGCGCCCGGTTCCTCCGCCACCCCTTCAGCGGCTTCACCCACAGATCAAGGTACGCCCTCCGCCCCAGAAAGTGCTCGATCTTCTCCCGCGCGCACACGCCCAGCGCCCGGATGGCTGCTCCACGCTTCCCGATGAGGATTCCCTTCTGCGAGGGTCGCTCCACGAAGATCGTGACCTGGATGTACACCGGATCCCGGTCCTCACGCATCTCTTCGACGTGCGTGATCACCGAGTACGGGATCTCCTGCTCGTAGTGCTCGAAGACACACTCCCGCACCAGCTCCGCCACGAAGAAGCGTACGGGTTGCGCGGCAAGGTCGTCCGGCGGGTAGAGGAACGGACCTTCGGGGAGCCGTGCGCGCACGTCGGCCAGCAGCGCGTCCACCCCCGTCCCTTCCAGCGCCGAGATCTCGTGTACTGTCCACGCCGGATGCTCGGACAGCCACCGGCGCCACGCCTCCAGCGCCGCCTCCTCATTGCGGTCCACCTTGTTGAGCGCCACCACCACGTGTGCCCGCACCTCACCCAGAACCTCCTCCAGCCGGCTCCGGTCCGCATCCGTCGGGATCCGGGAACCGTCCAGGACCAGGAGCACCACATCGGCCTCCTCCAGCGCCTCCACCGCCGCCGCCAGCATCGACCGCTGAAAGAGATCCTTCACCTCCAGCAGCCCCGGCGTGTCCAGAAACACCAACTGGGCGTCGTCATCGGTGAGGATCCCCGTGACACGCTGCCAGGTGGTCTGGGCCTTGGGCGTGACGATGGAGAGGTGCTCGCCCACCAGCCGATTCATGAGCGTGGATTTCCCGGCGTTGGGCCGCCCCACCAGGGCCACGTAACCCGCGCGCGTGGCCATTCAGGCTCCGGGCTCAGCCAGCTTCACCGCCGTACCGGCAGCCGTCACCATGAGGATGCTCCCGTTCCGCCCGATGACCTCGTAGTCGAGATCCACCGCCAGCACCGCGTCGGCACCCATGGACGCCGCCCGGTTCGCCATCTCCCGCAGGGCCTCCTGGCGGGCGTCGCGGAGCGCCCGCTCGTACGCGCCGGCGCGGCCGCCCACCACGTCCCGCACCGCCGCGAAGAAGTCTTTCACGATGTTGGCTCCGATGATCGTCTCGCCCATGACGATCCCGAGGTACTCCCGGACGGGACGTCCCTCCACCGTGTTCGTGGTGGTGATGAGCATACGCGTGATCTCCCTGGTGTACATGGCCCGACGCGCCGTCCTCCCTGTGTCGCACGACGCGCCCAAGGATACAAGAACGGCCGCGTCTCGCCTACAACGAAAAGCGCCCGCCCTGGCTGAACCAGGGCGGGCGCTCAACAGAATGCCGGCGGCGACGTACTCTCCCACCGGGCGGCCCCGGCAGTACCATCCGCGCTGTGGAGCTTAACGACCGTGTTCGGGATGGGAACGGGTGTGACCTCCACGCAATTGCCACCGACAAAACCGGCGGGCCGTTGAACCCTGCGCTCGTTGGGCGCTCCTGTCTCCGGCACGTGGCTGGAGCCGTTCAACGGGCCGATCCCGTCGAAAGCAGAGGTCGAGAGAGAGAAAAGCCTAGCTATGACGACCGCTGGCGCCCCACCCCGGAGGGCAGAGGCATCAGCCGGTGAGAGGCTGGCGGGAGGAGAGCCGGTCAAGCCTCACGGGCGATTAGTACGGCTCGGCTTCACGTGTTGCCACGCTTCCACCTGCCGCCTATCAACGTACTCGTCTCGTACGGCCCTTCCGAGGGTCCGAAGACCCTGGGAGTACTCATCTTGGAGGGGGCTTCCCACTTAGATGCTTTCAGCGGTTATCC
>WGEM01000156.1 GCA_015492755.1 Gemmatimonadota bacterium
CAGCTGGGACTGGAGCGCGCACCGGAGCCGCTGGAGCCCGATCCCGCCGCGGTGGCGCTGGTGGCGCCGGAAGCGCCCGCACGAGATCGTCCAGCTCCACCCCGAAGTGCCGCGCCAGCGCCTCGTCCACCGCCCCCGGCGTCGCCACCAGCGGCTCCACCCTCCGGCCCGTCTGGAAGCGCAGATCCTCGCAGGCGGTGAGGTTCAGCGGGTCCGCCATGGCCACGTGGATGAGGCGCGGTGTGGCGCGAAGGGGCACCAGCCGGTGGGTCCGGGCGAGCTCCGGCGCCACCAGCGCCACCGCGGCGGGATCGGGCTCCAGCGGCTCCGGTGCGCGCTCCAGTCCCAGCTGCGCGCCCAGCGCGTCCGCCACGCGGGCGGGCGTCACCGTGCCTCGTGCCACCAGCGTTTCCCCCAGCCGGCGGCCGCTGGCCGCCTGCTCCGCCAGCGCCGCCTCCAGTTCACCGGGGGTCACGGCACCCATCTCCAGGAGGTGCGCGCCCAGCACTCGGGGTCGAACGGCCATGCGGGAAGCTGCGGGAGGGCGCCGGGCGGTGGGATGGCCCGACGGGACTCACGCCGCCTCCAGCATCTCCAGCACGAAGGGTGTCACGTCGCGGATGTCGCGGAGGCGCGCGGCGGCCTCCTCGTGGCCGGGTCCCCACGCCAACCCCAACGCCGGGTTCCGGGTGTGCCCGGCGCCGGCGTCCTCCAGGTTGCCGTGATCGCTGGCCACCAGGAGGAGCATCCCGGGGGCCAGCGCCTCCAGGACGCCCCCCAGGAAGGCGTCCACCCGTTCCAGCGCCTCCAGCCCCGCAGCCAGCGACCGCTGGTGGCCCGCGGTGTCGGTGGCGTAGTGGGCGTAGAGGGTGAGGTGGGCCGCGGCGGAAATGGCCGCCAGGTTCGTGCCCGCCTCGGAGGGCGTGACGTCGGGGAGCTCCCGGAAGCCCAGGCGCTCCTTCCAGACGTCGTTCACGATCTCGCTGGAGACCGCCCGGCCCGCCGCCAGCGCGTCCTCGTGGCGGTTCAGGACGCCCGCACCACGCGCCGCCAGCGGTGGCGCCGCCACCCGCCGGCTCCCTCCGGGGCCGGGCCACCACCGCGGGTAGGCGTTGGCGAAGGCCGCCGTGCGGCCGGCGGCCCGTGCACGGGCCAGGACGCTCTCGGCCTCCACGAAGGGGCGGAGGCGCACCGGAGTCCAGGGGCCGAAGTGACCCCCGTGCATCCGGGCCGCGTTGGCGCCGGTGAGGAGCGCCACCTGGCCGGTGCCGCTGCGGGGAAGCCCCTCATGCTCGAGGCACGCGTCTAGCGGGAAGGCGGAGGCGGCTCCGGCGGTGAGGTGCGGCGCCTCCAGCGTGGGCCACGCCCCGCCGAAGAGGCGTGTCAGCGCGGAAAGGCGGCCCGTCTCCAGCCCGGCGAGAAAGGGGTTGCGGCGGGCGTCGGCGGAGCCCACGCCTACCCCGTCCAGGAAGATGAAGAGGACCCGCTCCGGACGGACGGTGCCGCTCAGCGCTCCAGCGCCCGCCGCATGGCCCGCTCGATGCGACGCTCATGCCGCTCAGGCCCGCTGAAGAAGTCCGCCAGGATGGAGTCCTGACTCAACAGATCGAAGAGGAGGAGGAGCACCACCAGGAAGAAGAGCGCCCAGGCGATGCCCCTCCCGTCAATGCGCGAAGACATGGTGCGTCTGTGTGTCACTCCGCCGGTCGGAGGTCCACGGTCACCTGGACCTGGACGTGTCCGATGTCCGCCCGGTCGCGGATGGCGTCCCGGATGCGGGGCTCCAGCTTTTCGTACGCCGCCAGCACCCCGGTGCGGAGCTCCTTGCGCAGGACCTTGAGGGCGTTCACGTCCGCCCGGCTGGTGCGGGTCTCCTTCTTCGCTTCGGCGATCTGCTCGGGGCGGATCTCGAAGGGGCTGAGGCCCACGTCGTCGAAGCGCTCGTGATCCAGATACTGGATGGACACGCTCACATCGCCCCGTGCGTGATGGTGATGGATGTCACCCACCGCCTGAAACCGCGCCGCCAGCCGACCCAGCTCCGAGCGCTGCGCCGCCTTCGTGTAGGCCTGCTCCAGCGCCCCGAAGATGCGCTTCAGACGCTCCGGCGTCGTGGCATCGGAGTCGGGTACGTTGGTGTCCAGCTCCCGGCCCATCGCCTGACGCTCCACGCGATACCGCGCGCTCTCGGCGTCGCGGTTCCGCGCCCGGTCGATGTTGTCGAGGATCCGGTCCGGATTGGTTCGATAGCTCATGGTCTCACATCGCAGATCTCGGGGTGCCCACCGCCGGGCACGCCTCCAAGAGGATACTGGCTCGCCACCCGACGGCCAAGTGGCGCGTCCGCCGCGAAGATTTCGCGCGGCGGGGCCGTACGCTACACTGGACGCGGCGGGAGGTGATCCGCCGCGCGCCCATCCCGCGTTCATCTCCCTGACCGGAGCGCACAGACCATGACCCGCTTGTTTCAGATCTCCCGCCCCCTCCTCCTCCTCGGCGCTGTCGCGCTGCTGCTGGCCCTGATGGCGTGCGGGGGCGGCCCGCCGGCGCCGCCCGCGCTGGCGTACGACCTCCCCGCGGGGACCAGCCTCACCTACGAGATGGCCGACACCACCTACGTGGACATCGATGCCATGGGGCAGACCATGCAGACCGTGCAGGCCTCCTCCGGGATCGCCGAGGTCACCATGGAGCCCGTCGGGGACGGGGTGCGTGTCACCATGACGTTCCCGGAACTCTCGGCGAGCCTCACGCAGCCCATGGCCGGCACGCTCAGCGCCGACGAGAGCGCCCTGAAGGGATCGGTGGTCTTCACCCTGGACCGCCGGGGCCACGTGCAGGTGGAGGAGGTCCCGGATGTGTCCGGGACGCTGGAGCAGCTCTTCGAAGGCGGCGCCGTAGCCCACACGTTCTTCCCGCGGCTGCCGGGACGGGGCGTCGGCGCGGGAGACACCTGGACCGACACCATCGCCTTTTCCGCCGAGATCGCCAACGGCGAGATGGAATCCACCATGATCCTCACCTACACGGCCGAAGGGAACGCCACCGTGGACGGACGCAACGTGCTCCGCATCGCCGTGGAGGGTGACGCGACGACGGAGGTCACCGCCAGCATGCAGGGTGCCGACATCTTCCAGAGCGCCGTCGCCGGGGTCCAGGGCCACGTGCTCTGGGACACGAACGCCGGTGTGATGGTGGAGCAGGTCACCGAGATGGAGGGCGACGGCACCATCGACGTCTCGATGGCGCCCGAGCCCATGCCCATTCAGCTCCGGGGCCGCAGCATCATCCGCCTGAAGAACGAGTGAGGCGACCATGACTGACGAGCACGCGCATTCGCAGGAGGCCGCCGAGAGCCCCGAACCCCCTCCGGCGCCGCCCTTCTACAAGCGCTTCATCGACGTCTTCTTCAGCCCCGGGCGCCTCATGGAGGTTCTGGCGGCGAACCCGGTGTGGGGAGCCGCGCTCCTGGCGGTGGTGCTGCTGGTGGGTGCGCAGGCGGCGCTCATCCCCGCCGACGTGTACCTGGAAGCGCAGCGGCAGGCCATTCTGGAGGGTGGCGGCGACGTGAGTCAGATGCCGGAGAACATGGTGGGGTTCATCAAGATCTTCGCGCCCATCGCGGCGATGATCTCCACCGTGGTGATGACCTTCATCTTCGCCGGCGTCTACACCCTCATCTTCTCTTTCGTGCTGGGCGACGAGGGCCGCTACAAGCAGTACCTGGCGGTGCTCACGCACTCCTGGCTCATCCCCATCACCCTCGGTCTCCTGCTGACGCCGCTGAAGATCAGCACAGGAGACCCGCAGTTCACCATCAACCTGGCGAGTTTTCTGCCCTTCCTGGAGGAGGGGTATCTGTACCACGTGCTGCGCTTCATGGATCTCACGCAGATCTGGGCCGCGATGGTGGCGGCGTGGGGCGTGCACGCCATCGACCGGCGGCGGAGCTGGGGTAGCGCGGCGGCGATCCTCATCGGGCTGCAGCTCGTCATCGCCCTCATCGTGGGCTTCTTCGCCGCGAGGTGACGTCCGTCAGGGCCCGGGCGGTGGCGGCGCTGAGCGCCGCCGCCGCCCTCTTCCACCTCTACGCCGCAGGCATCGCCCCCTTCACCGCGCTGGTGCAGCGGCCGCTGCATCTGGCGTTCATGGCGGCGCTGGGATTCCTGGGAGTGGGTGTGCGCCGGAGCGTCCGCTCCGCGGAGCGGGAGGGCGCCCGCCCGGACGCCACCCGGCGATGGAACGCCGCGCTGGACTGGACGCTCGCGGGTCTGGCGGTGCTCTGTTGCGTGTATCTTGCGATAGAGAATCAGGATCTTGTGGCGCGCTCGGGGAGCCCCACCGCCGCCGACCTGGTGCTCGGTGGTCTCCTCGTGCTCCTGGTGCTGGAGCTGGCGCGGCGCGCCACCGGCTGGGGGCTGGTGGTGGTGTGCGGGATGGCTCTGGCGTATGCCATGGCAGGACCGTATCTGCCGGGCGTTCTAGCTCACCGCGGATACGATGCGCCTCGGCTCGTGGAGCAACTCTACCTCTCCACCGAGGGCATCTGGGGCGTCCCGCTGGGCGTGTCGGCGGACTTCGTCTACCTCTTCGTGCTCTTCGGCGCCGTGCTGGACGTGGCGGGGGGCGGCGCACTCCTCATTGCGCTGGCCAACCGCATCGCCGGGCGCACCCGGGGAGGACCCGCCAAGACGGCGGCGGTGGCCAGCGCCTTCATGGGGTCGCTGTCGGGGAGCGCGGTGGCCAACGTGGTCACCACCGGCGCCTTCACCATCCCCCTCATGAAGCGGGCGGGCTTCCGCCCCTTCTTCGCCGGCGCCATCGAGGCCGCCGCCTCCACCGGCGGCCAGCTCATGCCGCCGGTGATGGGCGCTGGAGCCTTCATTCTCGCCACCTGGACCAACATCCCGTACGTGGAGGTGGCGCTGGCGGCGGCGATTCCTGCGGTGCTCTACTACCTGGCGCTCCTGGCGGCCATCCACTTCCGGGCCGGACGCGTGGGAATCGAGGCGCGCGGCGCAGGCGCCACAGAGCGCGTCGTGGACCGGCTACACCTCCTCCTGCCGCTGGCCGCCATCGTGGTGCTGCTGGCGATGGGGCGCTCTCCGATGCGGGCCGCCTTCTGGGGCGTGAGCTCCGCCTTCGTCCTGGCGTACCTGCGGCCCACCACCCGCCCCGACCGGGCGGCGCTTCTGGCCATCCTGGAGCGGGCGGGGAGGGGAGCCGTGCAGGTGGCGGCGGCGTGCGCCGCCGC